>DAOLDN010000335.1:0-4540 GCA_035327385.1 Verrucomicrobiota bacterium
CTTTCTACCACTCCCCCACAAAAATTACCCCCTCAAATTTTGATATGCGCCCATTTCTATTCCTGATGAAACCCAACACTTGTTTTCTTGTCGGCTTAGGATTCAATTGAATTTTGCGGACGCCGAGTAATGCCACGAGAAGTATGGCGCGTTGTTGCTTTGTTGTATGGCTCGCCATGGGACAATTACATCGGCTCGATTTTATTTCTTCCCCCGCGCCTCGCCGCCGCTTTCAAGCGTAGCGCGTTGAGCCGGATGAAATCCGTCGTGTCGTCCCGGTAGTAGGCTTTGGTCGAGTCGGCTTCCATCGTGGCGTTAGTTCACGCCTTTTTCCGGGCTTTGGCAACCGGCTTTTGGTCCGGCTCTACCTGAAAACCAATTCGCCGCTTCGGCGTCTCCGGTTCGGGCGGCGGGGGCGGCGGATCGAGAATGTTCATGAGCCGCTGGAGCACTTCCACAATGGCGCTCTCATGACCGTCGAGCCGCGCGGTGAGTTTCTTTTCCAGTTCGGCCAATTGCTTGGCGAGTTCCTTGGTGCTGCCGAGCAGGTCGCGCATCTGCACAAACGCCCGCACCACAAACACGCTCATCCGCACCGCTTCCGGGCTGTTGAGGACATTGGCCGCCATGATCGCGCCGTGTTCGGTGAAGGCGTAGGGGAGATATTTAACATTCATTCCCCGCTTCAAGATCACAATTTGTGATCTTGAACGAATCTCAGCCTCTGCTTCCGCCTTGGTAAGTTTGAAGGCGAAATCTGATGGAAAGCGGTCAATATTTCGTTTGATCGCCTGATTCAAAATACGGGTTTCCACCCCGTAAAGCCTGGCCAGATCGCTATCGAGAATCACTTTTTCACCGCGAATCATGCGGATTGCCGAGGTGATGTTTCCCACCGTTGCTGACGTCGTATTTGCCATAGTTTCCCTTTCCTGATGCGGTCACAACTCGCAACCGCGTTTACGACTCTACTTGAAGTCGCAAATTGTGACTTCAAGTTTACAGCTTCCCACCCGTGTTCAAGGTCACAAATTGTGACCTTAAAACTTCTCGATGGGTTTGAGGTGCCAAATTGGCGTCTCAAACTGACCACCGATCACTTCTTCTTCCCATGCATCTTCGCCGCGATCCCGCAAGGCGGGACGCGGACAGAGATTCACCGTTTCTTGCTGTGAACTTTGGCGGCAACCTTGAGCCGTAAACCATTCAACCGGATGAAGCCCGTGGCGTCGTCCTGGTTGTAGGCTTTGGTCGGGTCGGCTTCCATCGTCGCGATGTGCGGGTTGTAGAGGCTGACCTTGGACTTGCGGCCGCTGACCATGATGTTGCCTTTGTAGAGTTTCACGCGCACCGTGCCGGTGACGTTCTTCTGCGATTCCTCGACGTAAGCCTGGAGTGCGTAACGTTCCGGCGCATACCAGAAGCCGTTATAGACGAGTTCGGCATACTTCGGAATGAGCGCGTCGCGCTGGTGCATGACTTCGCGGTCCATCGTGAGCGATTCCATCTGGCGATGCGCGAAATGCAGGATCGCGCCGCCGGGCGTTTCATACACGCCGCGGCTCTTCATGCCGACGAAACGGTTTTCCACCATGTCCACGCGACCGACACCGTGTTTGCCGCCGAGTTTGTTCAACGCCTTCATCACGCCGAGCGGATTAAGCTTCTTGCCATTCACCGCGACGCAATCGCCCTTCACGAAATCGAGTTCGACGAACTCGGGTTTGTTCGGCGCGTCTTCGGGCAACACAGAGAGCGTGCAGAAATAACCGCGGTTCTTGAGGTCGTAGCTGTCATACCACGGGTCTTCGAGAATGCCAGCCTCGTAGGAGATGTGCAGGAGGTTGCGATCCATCGAGTAGGGCTTCTTGGCGCTGGCCTGCACGGGAATCTTGTGCTTGGCGCAGTAATCAATCATCTGCTGGCGACCGGGAAATTCGTTGCGATAGCGTTCGTCGCGCCACGGCGCGATGACTTGCAGATCGGGCGCGAGCGCGGCAGCGGTGAGTTCGAAGCGGACCTGATCGTTGCCTTTGCCCGTTGCACCGTGCGCGATGGCGTCGGCTTTTTCCGCCTTGGCAATTTCTACCATGCGCTTGGCGATGAGCGGGCGCGCGATGGATGTGCCGAGAAAGTATTGGCCCTCGTAGATCGCCCCGGCGCGGATCATCGGGAAGATGAAGTCCTTCGCGAATTCTTCCTGGAGGTTATCGATGTAAATCTTGGAAGCGCCGGTCTTGATGGCCTTCTTTTCGAGGCCGTGCAGTTCCTCTTCCTGGCCGATGTCGGCGCAGAAGCCAATCATCTCGGCGTTGTATTTGTCCTTGATCCAGGACATGAGGACCGAGGTATCGAGACCGCCCGAGTAAGCCAATACAATTTTCATGCGGCAGAGATTAAAGCGGCAAAACGACGGTGGCGCAAAGCGGAAATGAATGTTAACCGCGAAACACACCAAACACACGAAAACGGATTCTCTTTCGTGTGGTCCGTGTGTTTTGTGGTTAGTCTTTTACGGTGGGAATCCGATGGCCAGCTTCACTGCGGAATACTCCGGGTGAATCTTGCCATCACGAGTACGGATGGTCAGCGGCGGTTCTTCCCAAGTCTGACCACGAAACCAGTCAGGCAAATCTTCCGCGCGCATCATCCCAAACAGGCCGATCAACGCTGGTTCGCTCTCGCGGAAAATCACCGGACGCCGGCGAACGATCACGAGGCCTGCGCTGGCTGCGCCGGCTTGCACTCTCGCCAGTTGCGCAGGCTCGAATTGGAACACACACCCGAAGAATCCGCCGGGCGCAAGATGCTTTGCCGCCGTACCGCAATAATCGGTTATCGAACCGCGCATCTCGAAACGACACGCGACCTTTTGCGGATGGTCGCTTTGAAGGCCGGCATCCAGCGGCCAATACGGCGGGCTGCCGGTGATGAGATCGAATCGTTCGTCGTCGCGAAGAACGCCCGCGTCGCGGAAATCGCCCTCACGGATTTCGTAACGGTCCGTGACGCCGTTGTAACGCGCGGATTTTCTGGCGAGCGCAACGCTTTCCGGCTGCGCCTCCACGGTCACGAACTGAGCGCCGGGCAATCGCCACGCGCAGATCATGCCCACTGTCCCGATGCCGCTGCCGAGGTCCAGGGCCGTGCGCGCCGTCGGACACCAACTCGTGCCATACCACGCTGTCAGGATGTCGTCGGTCGAAAAGCGATGGCCGTCGCGCAGTTGAAACAATCGCCAGTGGCCACTGATGGCATCGAGTGTTTCGTCAGCCTTCAATGTGAGGGGCGCGAGGAGTCCCGGTGGCGCTGGCCCGGGCTTCGCCCAACCTTTGAAATGAGCTTCAGTGTTCAAGCAGGAGGCGGTTCGTGTTCACAACCGCGAGGTTCGACATGAACCAGCACGTCGTTCACGGCAGGCATTCGTTTGCGGATGCTGTTCTTCACCTGATGCGCGATTTCGTGCGAGCGCAACACCGTCATTTGCGCATCCACTTCCACGTGCAGGTCCACGTAAAGTTGATAACCCATCTTCCGCACAAAGCATTTCTCCACGCCGTCCACGCCTGGAATCGTTCCTGCGATGTGGCGGATTTGTTCTACAACTTCGCGATCCGGCGCCTTGTCCATCAATTCACCCAACGCGGGCCTCAACAACCGCCAGCCGTTCCACGCGATGACGCCCGCTGCAACCAGCGCTGCCCAATCGTCCGCGGATTCGTAACCTTTGCCGCCGATGAGCGCGATGCTGATGCCGATGCCTGCCGCCACCGATGTGATGGCGTCGCTGCGATGATGCCACGCATCCGCGCGCACGGCGGAACTGTCCACCGCCTTTCCTTCGCACAATACAAACCGGAAAAGACCCTCCTTGATGACGATTACAGCGATGAGCACCGCCAGAGTGAACGGTGCCGGTCCTTGCTGCGGCTCTGCGATTTCCTTTGCGGCCGTTGCCACAATCCACGCCGCCGCCAGCAGCAGCATCGTGGCGACAAACGCCGCCGCAATCGGCTCCGCCTTGCCGTGGCCATACGGATGATCCTGATCAGCCGGCACCGCAGCCACGGTCAATCCGCGCCAGACAATGAGCGAACTGAAAACGTCCGCCAGCGATTCCACGGCATCGGCCACCAGTGCATGGGAGTGGCCGATGATGCCGGCGACGAGTTTGCTGGTGGCCAGGACGATGTTGACGGCCATGCCGGCGAAGGTCGCGCGCAGGCCGCGTTGAAGTCGTTCGCTGCTCACGCTGCGATTGTGCAATCACCGGAACGGACGGGAAAGGAAAACGTGGTGCGTGCGATGCGTGGTGCGTGACACGGTCGCTCACGCTGCCGGACACGCGTCAATTGCTGCGGGGCACCGTTCTCACTGCGGCGCGGGGATGAACAATTTCTGGCCCACGCGCATCGTGGTCGGGGTCAGGCCGGGATTGGCCTTCAAGATTTGGTCCACGGTGACTTTGATTCCCTGCTCACGATAAGCGGCAACGATGGCTGAAAGTGTGTCGCCCTGTTGCACGACGTATTCGTACCCC
>DAOLDN010000336.1:0-4497 GCA_035327385.1 Verrucomicrobiota bacterium
CGGTCACGCCGCCGCGCACTGCAATCTGGGCAATGTGCTGGCGGATTTGGGGCGGCGCGAGGAAGCCATTGCGGAACTGCGAGAGGCTGTGAGATTGCAACCGGACATGGCGCAACCGCGGGAACGACTTCGACAATTGGGAGCCGCGGTCAGCGACTGATCATGGTGCGAAAGGCCCGCGTCCTGCGCCGGCATTTTCCATCACGATGGTGGGAATGGCACTCACCGGTGGCAGGGGATACGAATACGGCGGTGTGAACACAGTGTCCGTGCCGGCTGACATGAGGTTGATGGTTTTGTCACTGTTGGTCACCGTTCCACTCCACGTCACTCCAAAGGTCGTATCGGGATAGCTGACGTTGTTGTTCAGAGCGCGGATTTTTCCCAGCGGACCGCCTGCTGGCGTGATGTAAATCTCCCAGGGATTGCGGACGTTTTCGAAGTGGTTGTTCTCGACGAAACATTCGGCGTAAAGCCGCGAGCGCACGGCGTAGAGATTGCCGGGCGTGTTGTAATAATTGTTGAAGAGGTGAACGCGTCCATAGCGCACCGACGGCATGCGCTGGTCACAGAGATCGCCCCACCAGTTGTTGTGAAACGTGATGTGCAGATGGCCGACGTCCTCCGCGGCGTTGTTGTCGCTGTGACCGATGAGGTTGACGAAACGATGATTGTTGCCGGGATTTGTGTAAAAGAATCTGCACCACGAAACGGTGACCCATTCCGACGCGTGGGTGATGTCGAGTTCGCCATCGCCGCAATCAATGAATGTGCAATGGTCCACCCAGACGCGGTTGCCCTCCTGAATGGTGATGGCGTCGTCCTTGCAATCGCGGAAGGTGATGTTGCGAACGATGATGTTCGTGGTGTGCGTGAGTTTGAGATTGCCGGTGAGCGTGGCGTTCGTGCCCAGGCCGATGATGGTTTTGTTGGGTTTGCAGTCCAGTGTGCCGAAGCTGATCGTCCCCTGAATCTGTATGACCAATTGGGTTTTCTGATTCATCGCAGCTTCCAATTCCGAAGCGGACGTGACTGTGACTGTCGCGCCGCCAGCACCGCCGGTCGTGCCTCCATTCAGCGTCGCAAATCCCAGCATTTCATAGTTTGACACATTGGACGATGTCACCGTGAGTGTGGCGACCGTGCTGGTGACCACACCAGACGCGTTGGAAGCAGTCAGCAAGTAAGAGCCGGCGTTGGCGAACTGAATGTTCGTGAGCGTCAATGTGGATAACGTTGCGCCTGCGACCGGTGTGCCGGTGCTGTAGAACCATTGAATGTCCGGCGGCGGACTGCCGGTGACGATGACGCTGAACACCGCAGTCTGGCCTTCGGCAACGGTGAGGTTCTGTGGTTGCGTGGCAAAGCCTGGTGCGCCAGGAACGGGTGGTGGAGGCGCATTCGTTCCGCCCACACGCAAGCTGTAGAAACGAATCGTGTCGGACGGTGAAACGGGATTGGTGCAATCAAAGTTGCCCAGACCATCAAACTGGTGCGACGCGAGCGTCAGCCAGTTGCCAAGGCTTGTGGACAGATTTGTGGCCGAGACAACATCGAATGTGCCGGAGGCTGTTCCGCCTGTTCCGCGAAGAACCAATCCAGACGGCGTCAGGAGCGTCTGTGTGACCGTGAGATTGGTGACAACAGGCGGAATGACAGGACCACCTGCGGCGGGCGTGACCTGTGCCCAGCTTGTTCCAATGCGCAGTTCGTCCAGGTGAATTGTCGGGCCGCTGCCGCTGGTGGCGTTGATGGCGAAGTAGGTGAGATTGGCCGGATCACTTGCGCCAGTGGCGCTGCCGAGTGAGACGGGAACATCATCCGCACCATAGTCCGTCATGGAAGGGTCAACCCACAAATCCACCTGATCGTTTTCTTCGAGGAAACGGTAGCGAACGACGACCAGGTGCGTGCCGGCGCTGAGGTTGGTTGTCACTGTTGGCGCGCTGGCCTTCTTGCCGATGCCGAGTGTCGTGCCATTGAGAAAAATGCCGAGTTGTGGATTGGAAGTGCTGGACGTGATGTTGTCCATGTAGGCGAAGAGCCGGCTGCCGCCGGGCGCGGTGACGACGTTGATCAGGAACGATGCGTAAACATCGCCTGATGTAACGGACGTGAACTGCATCAAATTACGTCGCGCGGTGCCGCTGGGGGTCCATTTCAAACCTTTTCCAGATGCCGTGGTGAAACCCGCAGGTGCAGTCAACGCAGTCGCATCTGTCACCGCAAATTCTCCACCACTGCTGCCGGCCGCATCCCATACACCGGCGGCGACCGTGTACAGATTGCCGTCGGCATAGTCGAATTGGTCAGTGAACGGCAGCGTTTGTGTTGCAGCAGAAACTGCGGCGGCTGCGAACGTCGAAATCAAAGAGAGGTGGAGTGAGCGATTCATCCTGAGCAGTCCCTGTATCAAGGTGCGAACGGTCCTTTGCCTGCGCCTGCGTGTTCTCTGACCAAAGCAGGAACGTCGGCGGCATCGTCTGGAGTGTAGGCGTAGGGCGGTGTGAAGACGTCGTCCGTTCCCGGCACGATGACCACTGTGTTGCCGTCGTTGTCGCCTCCGCCCTGGAAGAAAGTGCCGACGAGAATGTTATTCGTCGCGCCGACCTTGCCCATGGTGCCACCGGCGGAAGTGACATAGACTTCCCAGGGATTGCGGACGCCGCTGAAGTAATTGTTTTCCACACGGCACTCGGCATAGAGGCGAGAGCGGACGCAATAAAGGTTGTTGGTGGCGTTGTAATAGTTGTTGTAAACGTGCGCCCGTCCGAAGCGCACCGATGTCATGCGCTGATCGCAGAGCGTTCCCCACCAGTTATGGTGGAACGTGACGTGCAGCTTGCCGGTGTCGAGATTACCTTCGCCGTCGCTGGCTCCGACCAGATTGATGAAGCGGTGATCGTTGTTCGGGTTGGTGTAATAGAATTTGCACCAGGAGACGGTGACGTTGTCCGCGCCTTTGACGATGTCCATGGTGCCATCCGCGCTGTCGTAGAATGTGCAATGATCCACCCAGATGTTCTTGGCGCCGGTGGTGATGCCGATGTTGTCGTCGGTGGAATTCCGGATGGTGAGATTGCGGATGATGATGTTGCTGGCGTTGAGACCGCTGCTGCCGCCGTGCATGTAAAGGCCTCCTCCGTCGAGCGTGGCGTTTGTTCCGATGCCGATGATGGTCTTGTGTGAACGGACGTGCGTGCTCATGCCGGAAACCGGGATTGTTCCGAGCACGTAAATGACATACGGCCCGACGGAGTCGGTGTATTGCTGCAACTGAGCGGTGTTGGAAACGACGACAACGGGGCCACCTTCGCCGCCGGTGAGCGTGATGCCGCTGCTGGCGAAACCGACGTGACTGAAATCTGGAACGCCGGACGGATTGCCTCCCGAGGACAGAATGCGGAAGAAGGATTGTGACAGAAGCGACGGAGCGGGATTCGTGCAATCAAAGTTGCCCGCCGTGTCGAACTGATTTGTTGCGATGGAAGCCCATTGAGCCGGCGGCAGTGCGGTGTTCGTGGATGTCAACACCTGATAACTCGTCTGAGGTGCGCCGTTCGTTCCGCGCAGAATGACACCTGCCGGCGTGAGCAATGTTTGTGTGATCACCGGGGCGCTGTTGACGGGTGTTGGCGGCGCTGCGGTGATCGTGAAGGAACTGCTGGCCGTCTCGGTCAATCCCGCCCCGATTCCGCCAGCGGTGGCAGTGAGTTGTTTGCCGGCGCCGACGGCGTCAATGTTCAAATCGTCAAACGTAGCCCTGCCGTTGGAATCGGTGTCGCGCGTGAGTGTTCCGTTCAGAGTTCCGCTGCCGGTGGTCAGGGACAGTGTTACAGGCACTGAATTGGAGGCAACGGGAGATCCTTCATTGTCTTGAATCTGCACGACGACGGCGGGTGTGATGGTGTGTCCGATGACGGTTGTGGAGGGTTGCGTGGTGAAGGCGAGTTTTGTCGCGACGCCGGGCTGTGTGATGGAGAACGTTGTGCTGATGGCGTCGCTCAGACCTGCTCCGATGCCGGAGGCGGATGCGGTGATCTGTTTGCCCGAACCGGCGGTGTCAATGGTCAGGTCGTCGAATGTGGCTTTGCCGCTCGAATCCGTGTCGCGTGTGGTTGTGCCGCCGAGCGTTCCCGTGCCGGCGGTCAGTGTCACTGTGATGGGGACGCCGTTGGAGGCGACTGCAGCGCCGCCTGCAGATTGAATTTGAACAACGACCGGAGCGAGTGGCGCACCGACTGAACCGTTTTGCGGCTGTGTTGTGAAACCCAGTTTCTCGCCCGCAGGCGCTGCACCGGTCGGCGTGACATCGGACCAGCTTGTGCCCACTCGCACTTCATCAATCCAAAGCGTCTGCGAAACGGCGTGATTGAGGTGAAGATACGCGAGCGATGAGGCGTCGCTGGAACTGGCCGTGCCCGTGGTCAGCGTCGCGGCGGGAATGTTTCCGTCGTCGCCGAGCGATGAAGGATCAATCCACATGTCCACCTGGTC
>DAOLDN010000337.1:0-4486 GCA_035327385.1 Verrucomicrobiota bacterium
CGAATCTGATTGACCGTCTTACGGCGGCGGGCGCGAAAGCCGTCGTCTTCGACATCGTTTTCAGCGACCCAAATCCCGACAAGGCGCAGGCGGACCAATTGCTTGCCGATGCGATGCGCCGCAGCGGACGCGTGGTGCTCGCGGCGGACAACGTCCCGGATGGCCCCAAATCCAAACGCACGATCCCTCCGTTCGACCTGCTGCTCAACGAGGCCGCCGGTGTCGGCTCCGCAGAAACAATTCCAAGCAGCGATCTCATCATCCGCGTCCACACTCCGCGCGGCGACAATCCGTTGTCCTCGTTGACCTGGGCCGCCGCGGAATTTCTGCAATTGCCCGTCACGCGAACTCCCGGCGCGGAGGACCGGGAACGTTGGGTGAATTACTACGGCCGCCCCGGCCTGTTGCCGTGGCGCAGTTATCACCAGGCGCTGGATGCGACGGTTGTGCCCGATGAATTTTTCCGCGACAAAGTGGTGTTTGTTGGCGCTCGCATCATCACCAAATACGCCGGGGAACGAAAAGACGAGTATCCCAGCCCGTTCTCGGTGTGGTTGGGCGACGGAGGCTTCATGTCCGGAGTCGAAATCCAGGCCACGGCCTTTTTGAACCTGTCGCGCGGCGACTGGCTGGAACGTTTTTCCAGGCCCGTGGAGCGGGCGTTCATTGTGATCCTCGGCATCGTCTTTGGCGTGGGCCTGCTGCTATGTCGTCCATTGACGGCGACCGCCGTGGCGGTGGCGGGATTCGGTGTGATCGTCGTCGCGACCTACGCACTGCTGTGGGGCAGTCTTTTGTGGTTTCCGGTGTTCGTCGCGGGCGTCCAGATCGCGGTGGCACTGGGCTGGTCGGTCCTTTTCAACTCGGTGCAACTGTACGTTCAAAAACGGATGTTCGAACACACACTGTCGCTCTACCTGTCTCCCAAACTCGTCAGAAAGTTCTCCGGCAATCCAAAACTGCTCAAGCCCGGCGCGGAGAAACAAACGCTCACGCTTTTCTTCAGCGACATCGCCAATTTCACGTCCATTTCCGAGGGCATGGATTCCGACCACCTCGCGCAACTGATGAACGAGTATTTCGAGGGGGCCGTTTCACGTTGCATCCACAAGACCGACGGCACGGTGGTCAAATACATCGGCGACGCCATTTTTGCGTTTTGGAACGCGCCCGAACCGCAGGGCGACCACGCCGTTCGCGCCTGCGAAGCCGTCCTCCATTTTCGCGACCTGGGCGCGCACGAGGTCAACGGCAGGCAGTTGACCACCCGCATCGGCCTGCACACCGGACCGGCGAACGTCGGTAATTTTGGAAGCGCGGAACGCGTGGATTACACCGCGCTCGGAGAAAGCGTGAATCTCGCGTCGAGGCTGGAGGGATTGAACAAATACCTCGGCACCACCTGCCTGATGAGCGGTGAAACACGGTCGTTGATCGGTGAACGGCTGCTGACACGTCGCGTCGGACGGTTTCAACTGAAGGGATTTGAAAAGGCGGTTGAAGTTCACGAACTGGTCGGCCGCCCCGCGGAGGAGGCGGACACCGAAGCCTGGCGACACAGTTTCGCGGAGGCGCTGGCGGCGTTTCAACGGGGCGATTTCAACACCGCTGAAAAAGGGTTTCGGCGCACCCAGGAATTGCATCCCGGCGACGGGCCGTCGGCTTTTTATTTGTCGCGATTGATCGAACTGCCCGCCACGCCGCCCGCCGGTTGGAACGGCGACGTGGAACTGAAGGAGAAATGACTGCGCAGCCCGGCTACGGCGACAGTCGGATGTTGTAGAACCGGCGCGTGTGATTGGTGGACTGTGAATCCATGAAATCGAACGTGCCGGGAGGCGCCACGTTGGTGGAGAGCGGCTCCCAGAAGGTCAGATTGGTGGAGACGAGCACCACGAACGGAGTGGTGATGTTCGAGATTCTAAAACGAAAGAACTCGTTCGTCTTCGGCAATGGCGCCAGTTGCGGCGAGGGCAGGACCGTTTCGATCAGATTGGTCAAGGTGATTGAAACCACCGCCACAGCGCTCGTCAGACTCCCGTCGTCGCGAACGAACTGGAACGCGTCAGGACCCGCGTATGCCAGATTCGTCGCCGTGTAAGTCACCGCGCCGCCGGTCGCCTCCAGACCGCTCAACACGCCATGGACCGGATGGACCAGCACCGCGTAGTTGGTCAACGGCCCGTCCACGTCGCCGCCCGTCAAAACAATGTAAATGATTCCACCCGCCGCTCCGGTCACACTCTGATTGTCGGCCGTCGGAGCGTCGTTCACATTGGTCAACGCAATCGAAACCACGGCCACGCCGCTGGTCAGACTCCCGTCGCCCCTCGCGAAACTGAAACTGTCCGGTCCGAAGTAGTTCACGTTCGTCGCCGTATAAGTCACCGCTCCGCTGGCGGGGTTCAATCCGCTTAAAACACCGTGAACCGGGTGGAGCAGGATGAAGTAATTGGTCAGAGGTCCGTCCACGTCGCTGCCCGTGAGAAGAATTGGCAACGTTCCCTCCTCCGCGCCCGTCACGGTTTGATCGTCCACCACGGGAGCATCGTTCACATTGGTCAACGAGATGGAAACCACAGCCACGGCACTCGTCAGACTTCCGTCATCCATCACAAAACTAAAACTGTCCGGGCCGAAGTAATTCGTGTGGCCGCGATATGACAGGTTCGGAGGCGTGCCGCTTAACACACCATGGACCGGAGGTACGACCACCGTGAAGTTTGTTACCGGGCCGTCCGCGTCGCTGCCCGACAGTGTGATGGCGAACGTCGTATCTTCGGCATTGGTGACGCTCTGGTTGTCCGCCACCGGAACGGCGGGCGTGGTGGCGGTGGCCAGGCTGTAATTCAAGACCACCCGTCCAAAAGCGCCGCCCACGCCGTCAATCCCGATGAAGTAGTGCTTCCCGGCCTCCACAGGGATGACGACCTTGCTGTTGGTCGCGCCCTGGCCGCTGTTGTTGTCGCAGGCCACGATCTGCGGCGGCACGTTGGAAACCATGACCGCCAGCAGCGTGTCGAACGAACTGCCGTCCGTGTTGAGGTTGAGCGTGCCGGATTCGCCCGGCAGGAACGGCAGCCACTGGGACGAACCGCCGATGACACCGCAGAAAATCTCGCCCTGGCTCGTGCTCTTGGTCGTGTTGAAAATCTGCGACCCGGAATAACCGCTGACGACGACCGCCATCGGTGTGATTGCGGCGAGGCCCGTTCCCGGAACGGCGGCCGGGGCGGGCACCTCGAACGCTCCCAGCAGCAGCGGAGGCGCAGTGAAGGCGTCCTGGTATTTGTCCCACGTCTGGGTGTTCTGGGCCACGCCGTCCGTCACATTGATTTGCAGGAACGCATCGTCGCTCTCGACGGAGCGTCCGTTGACCGTGGCCACGACCGTGTAGATTCCGACCGCGCTCGCCTGCACGTTCGTGACCCTGAAGATTTCATTTGTGGCGCGGAAAATGGGCGCACCCTCGAACATCCATTGGTAGAAGACGCGGGGCAGTTTTCCGTTAGGGAAATGCGACGCGTCATTGCAGTCCTCGTGGCCAAACTTGCAGACGCGATGCGCGTGGGCGTAGAAGGTGACGTTTGTTCCCGGCAAAACGGTCCGGCTCAAGGGCGCGTCCACAATCACTGGCAGGAGGTAGTCCGTCTTTTCGTGGCTCCACGACATCACGTATTCGCCGGAATCTCCGCTAAACCCGTCAATGGCGACGTAGTAAGTCGTGTCCTTGATCGCATTGAAGCGGCTGCCGCTGGTGAAGTAGCCGCCGCGGTCCTCGTCGCTCGCCACAGCGAGGAGGTTCGACACCGCAGGCCACCACGGATTCTTCGCAATATAAACGCCCAACAATGTATCGAACGTGCTGCCCGTGGTGCCGACCGTGGCGATGCCGGTTGAAGGAGACCTCCATTTGTACCAAACGGATTTGTCGCCGGGTTTGTTCACATGGAACGGTTCGCCCGGCTCGCGGGTCGCGTTGGTGTTTGACCCGGACACAAGTCCGTTGGTGCCGGTGAACCGGACAGCGTCCTTGAAATCGTCAGCACCCGTCAGCGGCGGAATGTTGAGGGTCAACGCCGACGGGAACGTTCCCACCGCGCCGAGGTCGTTCATGACCACGACCGTGTAACTGCCGCCGTTGGCCAGCTGTGCCTCCGGGATGGTGTAGCAGAAATTGGTCGCTCCCGGGATGTTCTGGCCGTTCAACCGCCACTGATAATAAATCGGCGGCGTGCCCGAAACCGTGGCGCAAAGCGTGACGTTCGAGCCGACACTGGTGGCAACACTGTCCGGCGCGGATTCCAGCACCGGCGGCGTGCGAACCTGTTTGGGCAACGAGAATTCGGAAACGTTGCCGTTCGGATCCATCGCCGTGGCGGTGACGAATTGAGAGGCAGTGGCCGTCAGCGGAAACGACAGGTTGAATTCCCCGTTTCCGTCGGCATGCCCCAGCACCGACGACGAGCCGATGAAGACCCTGGTC
>DAOLDN010000338.1:0-4484 GCA_035327385.1 Verrucomicrobiota bacterium
TTGTGGGCCAGACGTTGATCCAGTTGGGGCCCGTGGTGGAAACCTGGATGGAGGCCGTGTCGTTCTGGCGGGTTCGCAGCCAGCGCATGAATCGCAAAGTGAGTGCGGATGTCCCGGAACAATTGACGGCGGGCGTTGTCGCGTATTTGACGCCGAGGTTGTTGGGATAGTTCCCGGCGAGGTTGTAGCCGATGATCTTTGTGCCGGTGAAACCGCCGGACGGTGCGCCGCTGGCGTACGTGGGGACGCCGTATTGCCAGTCAGGTTCAAGCGTCCAGCCGGGAGGTACATCCATGTTCGCGGCGTAGATGGTGACCGGGATGGAGACCTGAAACTGTCCCAACTGCGAGGCTGCGACAAACGCGCCCTCGGTATCCGACACCTGATTGGAGCGCATGAAAAAAGAATATGTTCCGTTGTGCATCGGCGACCACGTTCCGCCGCCCGGCGGTGTGACGGCGTAAGTGGCGATACGCGGAGTTCCGTTGACGGCGACATCCAGCGAGACGAACTGCGCCAACTGATCATAGCCGTTGGGGCCGGTGACACGCACATCGCCGGAATCAATCGAAGCCACGTTGACGGCCACGTTGTCCGAGTAGGTCACGGTGAAGGTCCAGGCCGCCTGTCCGGATTGCGTGAGATTGGTTGCCTGCAAGTCCGATTGTGGCGATACAACGAAGCCCGTGGATTCGGTCAGATAGCCGTTGATGAAGTAGCGCCCGATGCTGGCATAGGCTGTGTATCCGGAAGGAGAGGAACTGTAGGGGTCTCCGGTTCCCGTGTTGCGGACATGCAGGAAATAGAGACCCTCGACGAGATTGGTCTGGATCAAGGCCGTGGTCTGCGAAGCGGGATTGTTGGTGGCGAGCAACGCGCCGGCTTCATTGTAGAGTTCCATGAGAATGTCCGAATTGCCGCCGCGAGTGCCTGAGGGTTGCACCCACGGACTGACCGCCAGGCGCACCGCGCCGCTGCCGGTGATGAACGAAAACACATCAACGTCCGTGTTGCGCTCAAGGATGCCTTTGTTGGCGGTGTTCAGGTTGGACGGGTCGTTTTCTGGCGTCGTGGAAACGATGTTGGTGCCGCCGGTGATGACCAGCGCCGTGGCCGAAGCCGGAGTGTTACCGTGGTCATCGGTGCGATAGGAGATTTTCCCCGATATGACGGACAGGTCGTCCTGCGTGTTGTTGGCCAGGTAATAGTCACCCTTGCACCACTGGCTGACGTTGCGGCCGTAGCCAGTGCCCATGAGCGGCCCCCACGAAATGTCGCCGCTGCCGTGGCCGCCATAATAATCCGCGCCGTCGGTCTTGCCGTCGTGACTGAGGCCGAGGTTGTGGCCGATTTCGTGGGAGGCCGCCTCGGCGATGTTGGCTTCGCTGTTGCCGAGGTTGTTGTGGTAAATCCAGGCTGGACGGTATTTCGAGTATTGGAGCGAGTTGAAGACGTTGACGTAGGCCACTCCGCCTGCGGAACTGCTGGGGTTGGCAGCGCCGTCGGCGTCGGTGTTGCGAGTGATGAGCGCGACCGCCGTGCGATTGTTGAACGCGGCGGGCCGCTCGGTGGTGATATCAATGTCGAACGGAGCAAAGTCCTCCGCCATGCGCTGCCAGATGCGTTTGATGCTTGCCTGCTCGGAATCGCTGAAGGTTGTGTAATCGGAATCCGTGCTGAACGGCAGTGTGGGAATGTTCGTGCGGCCCAGCGATGTGTTCCATTCCGTGCCGGAGATGTTCGTTCCTGAAAACTCGATGAACAGAACGTTCGCCGCCCCCGGCTTGCTGTGGAAGATCAATGAAGCGGGAAATGGACTGACAGGCAGGGCGGCTGCGGCGACCTGCGGCGGTTCGGATTCGTCCGGGATGGGATCCGTTTCACACACATAATAGATGCCGCCGTTCGGGTCGGAACGCAGAGATCGGACGTCGTCCTTGCAAAAGTGGAAACTCTGAAGCCATTGAAGGGATCTTTCGCGGGCCGCCTTGGGCAAGGATTCCATCTGAGAGCGCAACCGGCCCGCAGGCAGTTGTTCCATGCGGATGGGAAGGCCCGCTCGTTTCTCCCAGCCCGCCGGGGTTTTTTGCTGTGCCAAGGCAGTGGCAGCGAGGCCTGGAAGCAACAGCACTCCCGCCATCACAGCCACCAATAGCAATGCGCCTCTTGCACTCATTAAAATCGAACTGACGGGCGACAATGGACGAGCGCGGCAGAGCCTGTCTCCGTATGGGACAACCGGGGACAACCCGCCTTTGCCGTGATTCCTTCCTTCATCGTTCAAGACGCATCAAAACACGCAGCATCCGCGCCGTCGGACGTTCTCCGCGCCAATCAGCAATCTCCGCGCCGCAGACATTTGCTTGCCCCTCGTGTCGGTCGCCCTTGGGAGCAACATGGCATACGAACTCCGGTGAACGAGTTTTCCGAAAAGCACATTCTCTTTCGGCAGCCTGCAATTGATTGTCCGTGGTTGTTTGTCCGGACAACCGCTCAAGACCGGACCAGCGGAACGAGTGTACACGTGCAGGAATCGGAACTGACGTCTTGTGGCGCTACTTCGCTCGACCGAGCAACCAAAAGTGCCAATTGCGGTCTGAACCGGACCGCCGGAACTTCGCCGGTAGGCAATGCCTGGTTTTCAATTGCTGCGGACGCGACCTTGCGGGAGGCGTGAGCCACAACAGGATTCGACACGCCGCACCCCCTCAGTCCAGGACCCCGCCGCCTCTGAGTAAGTATTAATACTCATTTCGTCGCCCGGTGACGGGTGATACAAAAAGGCAATGTCCAGGTTGAACCGAAGGTGCCAAGAATCATGCGCAGACTTTTTTCTCCCCGCCGCCATCAATGACAACTCCGGTTTGATTCCCCCGTTCGATTCGCTGTAATTTGTCGTGCCGTGAAATCTCTGTCCGCAATACTTACACACATGGAATTCCCGAGGATCCAAACCGGCGCGCCCTCACGCGTGGTTCAACGAGAGATGACGCAAAGGACGGTGGCAACTCAAGTCAGGATTCAAGGCGCAATCGTACGACTGGCCGTTGCGGTGGCCGCATTTTTTTGCGCCACAGTCGCCGCACACGCGGCCTTGATCACATTCCAGGCGGAATCCGGCACGTTGGGGGCGAATTTCGGAGGCGGCACGGATGGCGCGGTGCAATACATCACGATTTCCACGGACACGGTGAATTCCGGCAATCCAGGCAACACGAATCGCATGGCTACTTACACGTTGAATTTTCCCGAACCGGGCACGTACAACCTGTTCGCACGAATGAGGGTCGGGGCCGGCGACGCCAACGACGACAGCTTTTTTTATGGGAATGGATTTGGAGTCAAGTCGCCAACGTCCGACGGCGATTGGATCCTGGTCAACAGCGTGAACGCGGGCGGATTCACCAATCCGGGCGACATCGTCACCGGCAGCGGCAGCGCGGGAAATCAGTTGTGGAAATGGGTCAACCTTTCGGAATACACCGGCACGGCGGGAGAAACTCCCATCACGTTCACCGTGCCGCCGGGGAATCTGACGCAAACGTTCCAGATCGGCGCCCGGGAAAACGGCTTCGACCTCGACAAGTTTGCGTTCGGCACCGTGGGCACGGCGTTCGCAGTGTCCAATCTCGACTCTGGCACCCTGCCGCCGGTGGTGATGCTCACAAACATTTTCCCCGGACCGGACGGCATGTCGCTGCACCGATTCAATCCGCCCGAAAACGGCATCAACGTAGACGGCGCGAACCCGGCGGCGGGCCTTGTCCTTTCCGGCGGTCTGTTGTACGGGACCACGCTCAACGGCGGATTGCGGGGTCAGGGCACGGCGTTTTACCTGAGCCTGGACGGCAATCAATTCGGCGCGTTCCGTTCGTTCACCAACTCGCCGGATGTGGGCAATCCGATGGGCGAGATGGACGCGTCGGGGAACGGCTTTTTCGGAACGACCTTCAGCGGCGGCGTCAACGGATCGGGCAGCGTCTTCGCCGTCCAAACCAACGGCGTCGTCACGCTGCTGCGCTCGTTCACATCCGTTCATCCCGACACCGCCACCAACACGGGCGGTGCCAGCCCCAGTTCCCGGCTGGTGCTGACCGGCAATACGCTATTCGGAACAACCACAGCGGGCGGAGCGAACGGGAACGGGACGATCTTCTCGTTGACGACCAACGGGGCCGCGTTTTCAACATTGCACAACTTCACGAGGCTCGACGCACAGACGAGCACGAACACTGACGGAGCGACGCCGTGGGGCGGATTGATTCTGAGCGGCGACACGCTTTACGGAACGGCCAGCGCGGGGGGCGCGGGCGGCAATGGCGTCGTGTTTTCCATCCGCACCAACGGCGGCAACTTCACCACGCTTCACAGTTTCTCCGCGATGGACACTGTCACCGCGACGAACGAGGACGGCGCGATTCCTTTCGGCGGCCTCGTGCTGGCCGAAGGCAAACTCTACGGGACAACCTTCACCGGCGGTCATG
>DAOLDN010000339.1:0-4479 GCA_035327385.1 Verrucomicrobiota bacterium
TCCCCTCACCCCGGCCCTCTCCCCTTCGGAAGGGGAGAGGGAGAATCGCCCGCCGTCTCACCGCGAACCGGTGACAGCGAGTTGCACGGGCGCGTCCGAGTTTTCAAAAGCACGTTCATTGCAGTTCCCTCGCTCCCTCGGAGGGGGTCAAGTCATCGAGTCCGACAGTTCATTGACCGACCCGATGGGTGCACCCATTCCGAAACTGAACCTGTAACCGATTTCATTATGAGCAACGTCCTCAACTGGCAACTCGGTCGCGAGATGGAATACCCTTACGACGCGGCGTATCCCGACCAGCAGTTCGCGTTCATCTTCAACATCAATCGTTGCATCGGCTGCCAGACTTGCACGATGGCTTGCAAGTCCACTTGGACCTTCTCCAAGGGCCAGGAATACATGTGGTGGAACAACGTCGAGACCAAACCCTACGGCGGCTACCCGCATCATTGGGACGTGAAGACGCTCGATCTGCTCGAACAGGCGAATCCTGGCGGACAAAACTGGGGCGGCAAACCCGAGGATCTCAAAGCGCCCTATGGCAGGTTCAATGGCAAGACGATTTTTGAAGCGGCGAAGACGTTTATTGGTCCAGAAGGCGCGAATCGCGCGCTTGGCTACTTGCCCACCGATGAAGAATGGTCTGCACCGAATCGCTACGAGGATCATCCCGTCGGCAACGAGAAAGGCGTGAAGGGCCAATACTTCAAGGGCGGCGAATTGTTGCCCGAACACAAAACGTGGTTTTTCTATCTGGCGCGCATCTGCAATCATTGCAGCTATCCCGCGTGTCTCGCCGCGTGCCCGCGCAACGCCATCTACAAGCGCCCCGAAGACGGCATAGTGTTGATTGACCAGGAGCGCTGCCGTGGCTACCGCAAGTGCATGGAAGCCTGTCCCTACAAGAAAACCTATTATCGCGGCACAACGCGCACGACGGAGAAGTGCATCGGCTGCTATCCGCGCGTCGAGGGAAAAGACCGAGCAACCAAGGGCCTGCCGATGCAAACCCGCTGCATGTCCTCGTGCATCGGCCACATCCGCCTCCAAGGGTTGATCGAGTTGAACAAAGACGGTACATGGAAAGAAGCGCGCAACAACCCGCTCTATTACCTCATCCACGTCGCGAAAGTCGCTCTGCCCCTTTATCCCCAATTCGGTACAGAGCCGAATGGCTACTACATTCCGCCGCGCTGGGTGTCGCGCCCGTATCTGCGCCAGATGTTCGGCCCGGGCGTGGACGACGCCATCGAGAAGTATTCCGCGCCCGACCGCGAACTGCTCGCCGTGCTCCAACTTTTCGGCAAAGACCAGCGCATCTGCCATCGCTACGAAATCAAGGAAGGCCCGAAGGTGTTCGAGACCGAAGTGCGCGGCAAAAAGTTCGCGATGTATAACGACACCATCATCGGCTACGCGAAGGATGGCACGAAGATCATCGAAACCACCGTGGAAGAACCCCTGCACGTGCGGGACGCTAAACATGCCAACTCCATCTGAACCCACTCTGCGCGGCGAATGGGCTGCGAAGACCGACACGCCCCGGCGCTCGATCTTCGGTAACTATCGCGCCGACGATTCTGGTAGCAGCGGACGTGAGTCCGCTCCATCTAGTCAGAGCCGACTCACGTCGGCTGCTACAAGCGAAACAGCAACGCTGCAAACCGCGATTGACCTCGCCGTCGCGCGCTCGTTCCTCCACCGTTTTCTCGCGAAAGCCTACGAAGACCCGACGCCGGAAGGCTGGGCCTGGCTTTGCGCTCCGGGCATTCGCCAAAATGTTGATGCGGCCAGCAAGGCTTGCGGGATTGTCGATATAATCAACACGGCATTTCAGGCCGGGGAGTTTCAATCGTTCCACGACGCCTACGTTGCCACGTTCGGCCACGCGGCGCGCGGCGGCTGTCCGTTGAACGAAATCGAATACGGCGACATCAAGGCCGACCCGCTGTTTCAACCCCATCGCCTTGCCGACCTCGCCGCGTTCTATCGCGCGTTCGGTCTCGAAGTCACCGAAGACGCCGGCGAGCGCCAAGATCACATCTGCCTCGAACTGGAATTCATGTGCGTGCTGGCAGCGAAAGAAGCCTACGCGCTCGAACACCAACTCGACGCCGACCAACTCACCCAATGCCGCGACGCGCAAAAGAATTTCCTGCGCGAACATCTCGGTCGCTGGACGCCGGCCTTCACGCGCCGCCTGGCTGCCGCGACCAGCGAGCCGCCGCTTCGGGCGTTGGCCGAGTTCACCCGCGCGTTTATCGAATCCGAGTGCGCCCGCTTTGGCGTCAAGCCCGGCAGCGAGGAACTGGCGCTGCGCCCGGTGGATGAAGCCGCTGATCGCATGTGCGACTCCTGCGGCATCCGGGATTTGCCGCCTGGTGCTCTAGCAACAACATGAAATGAAATACGAAAGACCAGGCGATCCTGAAGCGACGCTTTGGACTGCGGCGGGAAGCGAAGCGCCACGCCGCAGTCGGGTCGCTACCAAGTGTCGTGCGAAAAGCGGTGTCGCCGCTGCGCTCTGCCACCGCACTCCAAAAAGCTGACATGCAACTGCGCTACGACGAGGATTTCATCGAAGCTGCCGTCTTTCTCTGCGCGAGCGGACGGCGAAAGGGCGTGCCGTCACTGCAAATCGCCCGCTTCCACCGCGAGCGGGAAAAGCTCTACGCGATTCTTGATCCCGATGAGCGCAACACCGCGTTCTTCAAGCTGCATCTGGATTGGTTTCGTGAATGGGGCTTGGAACAGCCGCTGACGGAAGTGCTGAAGGGCTTTCCGCTGGTGCGGGAACAGCTCGGCGTGCTCGCTGTGCGCAAAACCACCGGCAAGAACGACGAGGGCGCGGAACTCTACGTCAATAAAGCGGGCCAACGCACCGGATTGCTGGCGTTGAAGCCGGAATGGCTCGCGGATGGTAGCTTGGAGAGGAGCGCGGCCTTCAGGCCGCTTCAACCTGAGAATGTCGAGCGCGTTCGGACGGAATCAACGGCTCACGATTCGCGGTCGGTGAAGCGGGCTGAAGCCCGCGCTCCAATCGCATTGCGCGACTATCTCCGCCACGAGTTCACACACCTGCACGATATGCTTAATCCGGCCTTCGGTTACTCGCCCGCGCTGGAGTTGCCCGGGCTGAACGGCGCGCAACAACGCCTGGCGCGAGAACGCTATCGTCTGCTTTGGGACATCACGATTGATGGCCGTCTCACTACCGCCGGTCTCGCGCCGATGGCGACACGCGAGCAACACGCCACCGCATTTGCCCGGGGCTACTCGTTCTGGTCCGAAGCGAAGCAGACGGAAACCTTCAGCTCGCTTTGGCAGAGTCGCAGTCCAAAACACGCCGATTTCCTCGCGCTCATTGCCGATCCGCGCGGCTTGCGCGATGCGCACCGGCCCGAGCCCGGCGCGTCGTGTCCGTTGTGCGATTTTCCGACGTTCAAATGGGCGGATGAAAACATGCTGCCGCCAGAAATCATCGTACGAATCACCGCCGAATTTCCCGCGTGGCAGCCGGAGCAGAGCCTCTGCGGTCGTTGCCTGGAAACTTACGAGGCGGTGGCAAGTCAAGCGGTTACAGCCACAACCTGAAATTCGGAGGGCATCATGTTGCGCGTTGAACATCTGTTTATTTCCCCCGGTCACAATTTCTTTGGTCATCATGGTCAGCCGGCGGGAGATCACCCCATTCGGCTGGTGCAGCAAATCGAATGCGTGGCCGGACGCGGCATTCGCGGTGACCGCTTCTATGACTTTAAGGAAGACTACAAGGGGCAGATCACGTTCTTCGCGATGGAAGTGTTGGAGGCACTGCGGATCGAATTGAAGCTCCCAAGAGCACAGCCACAGGCGACGCGCCGCAACGCGTTCGTGCGCGGTTTGGATTTGAATGCGCTAATCGGGAAACAATTTGAAGTGCAAGGCGTGCGCTTCGAGGGCATGGAGGAAAGCAAGCCATGCCATTGGATGAACTCGGCGCTTGGTCCGGGCGCGGAAGAATGGCTGCATGGTCGCGCCGGACTGCGCTGCCGCATCCTGACCGATGGCATTTTGCGGTCCGAATGTTGATATGAATCTGAGAAGAGACAAATCCCTGCCCCTGGTTTATTCCTGCTCCGGCGCTTCGAGTGCTGCGCAGATGGCCAATTACCTCGCTGTGAAACTGGACCGGCTCAAGGTCGGGGAGATGTCGTGTATCGCAGGTGTGGGCGGTGACGTGAAGCCGCTGGTGAAAATCGCATCATCAGGTCGCCCCATCGTTGCGTTGGACGGCTGCCCGCTGCATTGCGCCGCCCAGATCCTCAAACGACTCGGGATCAGACCTGACAAACACGTGGACTTGAGCAAACTTGGAGTGAAAAAACGCAGCCATGAGGACTTCGACCCGGCTGAAGCGAATCATGTGCTCCATCAAGTCCTTGCCGAAACCCGCGCATTGAAAACATGATGCCTTCCTTGAACCAATTCAAACGATTC
>DAOLDN010000340.1:0-4462 GCA_035327385.1 Verrucomicrobiota bacterium
GCCTGGGGATGGTTCGCGTAGTCCAACGTCGTTACAAGATGTCCGGTGTTGCGCAGATCGTTGATGATCGCGTCGTCGGATTCGGTGCCAGTCCGCGGCGCTCCGAGGTTTTTCAGATAGATGACCACAGGCGACGGATTGTCATTATCGCGCGCGGGTGCAAGCAACGTCATGGGGATGGCTTTGCCAGCGACAGCGCTTTGCCAGTTGGTTTGAACCGTGTCCGATGCGCATACCAGGAACGGAGTTGTCGCAATGGCGATGAAGAACACCACGCACCCCACGACAGGGCGCAATTCGCGAATCAGTCTGGCGTCCGGCGGCATGTTGTTCTGCGGTTTGAATGCAGCAGTCTATTCGTATCGCAATGCTTCGATCGGGTTCAGTCGCGCAGCCTTGAGGGCAGGGAACAAACCTGCGATCAGTCCGACCGCCGCGCTGAAAATGACAGCCACGATGACAGGCGACATCGTGATGACCGGCGAGTTTTGAGTGGGCGCAATGAGGGTCAGGAAGTGGACCAACCCGAAGGAGGCGACAACACCAAGGACGGCTCCGAGCACGGCAATCACCGCCGCTTCCACGATGATCTGGAGGAAAATGGTGGTGGGCGACGCGCCGATGGCCTTGCAGATGCCGATTTCGCGGATGCGTTCGTTGATGCTGGCGAGCATGATGTTCATGATGCCGATGCCGCCGACAAGCAGGCGGATGCCGGCGATGATGCCGCCGCTGAGACGCGCGTTGCGGATCTGGTTGTTGATGGTCTCCACCTGGTTTTCCTGCGTCCGAAAGCTGAAATCCTCGATTCCCTTGTGCGTTGTCATGAGGACGTTTTTGGCCTGCTGCAACGCGGGTTCGAGCTTTTCCAGGTCGGCGACCTTGATGTCAATGTCGTCAAGGCGCGGATCGGGAATGGTGTTTTGTGGCGTGCCGCCGGAACGGAACTTGACCCACATGGTGTTGAGCGGAATGTAAACGGTGAGGTTCTTGCGCGTGAACGCCCAGTTTCCGCGACCCCAACCTCTGAGCCTCGCCGGTCCTGTGGCCTGTGGTTGGGGATTGCGGGCAGCCTGTTCGCGCAGTTTGCGGTCACGCTCGCTTTCGTAATGCATGAACATTCCCACGATGGTGAACGGTTGTTCATTGATGAGGATGACCTCTCCAATTGGGATGATTTCGCGTCCCATCTTTTCAGGTGAACCGAACAATTCGTCACGAATGCCCGTGCCAATGACGCAAACGCTTTTGGCGAGCTCTTCGTCGAGGTCCGTGAAGAAGCGTCCGTGTTCGAGTGTGTGAAGGTTCATTTCCAGCACGGAAGGCCAGACACCGACGCATTCGGAGGGATTGGCGCGTTTTTCGCCGCGGCTCACGACCGCGTTGTTGAGAGACATCTCCGGCGACACGACGCGGATCAGTGGCGCGCTGGCGCGAAGAGCGAGAGCGTCGGCAATGGTCCTTCCCGGCGCTTCCTGGGCCAGATGTTCCTGGTGCGGTGGCACCTGTTCGTCACGGACGATCACCTTGTCCGCGCCGCCCATGGTGACCATGGTTTCCTTCATTCCATTTTCCATGCCTTTGACAATGGCCGCCATCCCGACCAGGCTGGCCACGCCGAGGACGATCCCCAGCATGGTGAGAATAGAACGGAATTTGTGCGCCCAGACATCCTTGAAACCCGTGATGAGTGCGTTCAGGAATTTCATCGGCTCTTCAACAGCTTAAACCAGATCAGGCGCGAGGCAACCGGAGCAATGTCCTGCACATGGGAAGAACGCGCGCGGCACGAGATACGACCGCGAGTTCCGGCAGATGGGACTGGTTTAGACGGGTTCATTCGTAACGCAACGCTCCTATCGGGTGCAGTCTGGCGGCTTTGAACGCCGGGAACAAACCGGCGAGAATGCCGATGGCGACGCTGAATGCGAACGCGACCGCCAGCGCGACAGCGGTGATAATGGGCGCGTTGTCCGTGGGCGACAGCGTGCCGATGATCTGCACCAGCCCCCACGCGGCGAACAATCCCAGCAGACCGCCGAGGATGGCGATGACGACACTCTCGATGAGGATCTGGATGAACACGTCGGCGGTGGTGGCACCCACGGCCTTGCGGATGCCGATCTCGCGGATGCGGCCGGAGATGCTGGCCAGCATGATGTTCATGATGCCGATGCCGCCGACCAGCAAACTGATGCCAGCGATGGTGCCGCCGCTCAACCGCGCGTTGCGGATGAAAGTGTTGATGTTCTCCGCCCATTCCTCCTGGGTGCGGAATTGAAAATCCTCGATGCCGCGGTGCGTGCTCATCATCACGTTGCGCACCTGCTGGATGGTGGCGTTGAACTTCTCGATTTCCACGATCTCCGCTTCAATGCTGCTCAACGTGGGCGCGGCGGATTCGGCAGTGGTGGAAACCATTTTCACCCACATGGTGTTGAGCGGCATGTAAAGGGAGTCGTTCTTGAAGCGATAGACGAAGTTGCCGCGTTGTCCGCCGCGACCACGACTGCGGGCCGGGCCAGTGCGTTCGGCGCGCGGCTGCGAGGCGGCCAGTTCGCGCTCGCGGCGTTCCTGATCGCTCTCGTAGTGCTTGAACATGCCAATGATGGTGAAGGCCTGGCCGTTGATGCTGATGGTTTCTCCGATGGGGATGATTTCCTCCCCGGTTTCCTCCGGTGAACCGAACAGTTCGTCCCGGATTCGAGTGCCGATGACGCACACGCTGCGCGCCATCTCGTCGTCCATTTCGTTGAACATTCGCCCGTGGGCGATCTCGTGTTCATACATCTTCAGCACAACCGGCCACGCGCCGGAACATGTCCACGGGCGCGAATTCTTGCCGCCCGCCGACAACGTGGGCCGATCCAGCCGCATTTCAGGTGAAAGATTGGCGACCAATGGCGCGTTCTGGCGCAGCGCAAACACGTCGTTGAGCGAAAGGCCGACCGCCTGGTCGGCAAGATGGCGTTGCTCGATGGGAACGGGCTGCGGTTCGACGCGAAGTTTCTTCAAACCGCCGAGCGCAACGAGGGCTTCCGTGGCTCCGACTTCCATTCCTTTCACAAGCGCCGACATCGCCACAAGACTGGAAACGCCGAGGATGATCCCCAGCATCGTC
Organism: Verrucomicrobiota bacterium; assembly: GCA_035327385.1. Classification (GTDB taxonomy): domain Bacteria; phylum Verrucomicrobiota; class Verrucomicrobiia; order Limisphaerales; family JADLHS01; genus DAOLDN01. The sequence goes on from DAOLDN010000340.1 coordinate 3,122, forward strand.
AGCAGCGAGCGGAATCTGTGCGCCCAGATTTCCTTGAAGCCGATGACTATGGCGTTGAAGAGATTCATTTGAACGCGGAATTCGGAACTCGGAGCGCGGAACGGAGAACGGGGGACGGGAAATCAGTCCGCATCGAGGGTTGATTTTGGAACATCACTTTCACAGCTTTCGGGCTGATTTGCGCGCCGTGTTGATGGATGACACGGAGATGGCGACCAGTTCATCCGCTACCTGGAGCAACGGCATGGCGCGGCTTGCGCTGGCTCGTCCGGAATCCACCAAAAGTTCCAACCAGTAACCGCGCTCGTCAGCTTCCTCTTCCACAGTTCCCATCTTGCTGATGAAATCGGCGGGAGACTTGGCGCGCTTCGCAGCGCGGTAATTCGCGCCCACCGAAGTCCCAACGCGCAGCAATTGCCTGCCAAGAACGCGGGCGACCTCGTCTTTCGGCAGCTCTTCAAAGAATTCGATCACATCGAGGGCAAATGCTTTCGTTCTCCGTTTCAGGTCGGCATCTTTCATGGCGATGGATTCTGAGAGGTTGATTCCGCGCTCCGCGTTCCGCGTTCCGCGGTCCTGTCCAGTCCGGCGAGTGTGCTGTCCACCTTGTCGGCGATCTTGCCGTCGCGGATCTCGATGCGCCGGGGTGTGACGGCGGCGATTTCCGGGTCGTGCGTCACCAGGATGATGGTGCGGCCCTCGGTGCTGAGTTTGCGGAACAGTTCCAGGATGACTTCGCCGGTGTGGGAATCGAGATTACCGGTGGGTTCGTCGGCGAAGATGATTCTCGGGTTGTTGACCAGCGCGCGGGCGATGGCGGCGCGCTGTTGTTGTCCGCCGGAGAGCTGCGATGGGCGATGTTTGGCGCGGTTGTCCAGGCCCACCTGCTGCAACGCGGCCATGGCGCGTTCGCGGCGTTCGCGACCGGGTGTTCCGCTATAGACCATCGGCAGTTCGACGTTCTGGAGGACGCTGAGTTTGGGCAGCAGGTTGAAGAACTGGAAGACGAAGCCGATTTTCCGGTTGCGAATGGCGGCGAGTTCGCGCGGTGACGCGTTTTGAATCATGGTTCCGTCCAGCTTGATGGTGCCGCCGGTGGGCGAATCCAGACAACCGAGAATGTGCATCAGCGTGGACTTGCCGCTGCCGGACGGGCCGATGATGGAGATGAAGTCGCCCGCCTCGATGTCGAGTGAAACGCCGTCCAACGCGCGGATTTCCTCACCGCCGAGGCGATAGAGCTTGGTGACGTCGCGAAGTTCGACCAGGGCCATTTTCGTTCCTCAAGGTTGCCGGCTGCCGCTGCCACCCAACGAGCCTGCGCCCGTTTTTTCGTCCGCA
>DAOLDN010000341.1:0-4455 GCA_035327385.1 Verrucomicrobiota bacterium
CCGGGGCGCCGAATGGGGGCCCCCCCGATCAAGTTTAATTGGAATGACTCCCCGCGGCGGGACCCGTCTTCCCTTTTCAATGCCCCCGCGCTTCTGCTTGTCCCACCGCCGCTTGGTGCGGATTTCCCGCCGCACCTGACGATCAAACGCAACCAGAAATGCCGCCATGAGTTCGTGGTCCTGGTTTTCCTCGGCTTGTTTGAAGAGGCGTTTGACGATGGGTTGATGGCCAGGGCAATTAAGCGGCAGCGCGAAATAAGCGAACGTCTGCTCCCGCGCCCAAGGTCGGGGATCTTTCTTCCATCGTTCCGCCAGGGCGGCGATGGCTTTGGGTTGATGCACGAGCCGCAGTGTTTCAACAAACGCCGGATGCTCGCTGGCGAAATACTCCTCTGCCAGCAACATCTGCCCTCGTTCATTTCCCGGAGCGGTCATCCTTTTGAAGGTGTGTGGCTGAAGTAATCCTTGGGCCGAGTCTGATGTCGAGAAAAATTTCCAACGGGCGCGGACCAGTTAGCAGGCCCGCCTAATGTGGGATTCCAGAAGCTTCAGCGATTCGGGATATTCCCGTGCAAGATCGAGTGCCGTTTGTTTCTTCTTGTTCCGCGCGGCGACATCGGCGCCGGCTTTCAGCAGCAGCCTAACACACTCCGGATGCGGAACTGCGGCCATGAGCGGCGTGAGGCCGTCCCGTTTCAACGCAATATTGATCTTCGCGCCTGCTTTGATCATCAATGCGAGTATTTCCGGTGATCCAAGATCCGCCGCCACATACAAGGCATTGCCGCCCCACCAATTTAAACCGTTCACGTCCGCGCCTGCATTCAACAGGAACTGAATCAAATCCATGTTGTCTGTGGGAATGGCGTATTGAAGCGCGTTGCCGGCGTCTTCGACGTAGGTATTTACGTTCGCTCCAGCTTCGACCAACGCGCGTACAACCTCGGTGTGGTCCTTTTCGATGGCATCAGTCAGGGCAGATGAATTTCCGTAGGTGCTGATGCGATTGGGATCAGCGCCAGCTTTGAGCAATTCGCGCACAATTTCAAGATGTCCCCCGCGACTTGCGCGAACCAACGGGGTTACGGGTTTGTCGGTCGTGTCCGGCTTGACTCCGCAAGAGAGTATCGTGCGCACCATTTCAAGCATCCCCAAATCGGCCGCGATGCCGAGTGCAGTGCGTCCTTTGGGATCGAGCAAAGTGGCATCTGCTCCCGCTTGAATCAACGCGACCACCACAGGCGCGCGGCTGTAGTGAACGGCGACCATCAAGGCGGTCTGGCGATCTTGGTTCAGGGTATCCAATTGGACTCCCTGCGCGATGAGAGATTGGATGGCTTTGACGTTGCCACAAGCGGCAGCGTTGAAGAGTTCGGCGCGGAGTTCCCGTTTGCCGGGTTTCTTTGAGCGCGCGGTAATGCGACCCGCTGTCGGCACCGGCGTGCCGGGATTGGGTTCGGGGCAACACAACTCCCACGGCACCCAAGGGCTGAACCAGTCGGGTTCACCAAAAGCACCCGTTAATCCGCGATGCCAAGCCAGACTCATCCAGCCGACGGCCCAGTCAGAGAGCAACCAATTGTGGGAAATCAGGTGACGAAACACATCCGGCGACATACGTGCCGCAGTTCCGTATCGTTTAAGTCTGCCGGATGTGCACCAGGTCTTCAACGTCCAGGCTTTTTTGAATCGGTCTGAGGTCGCCTTTAGACCGGCACGAACCAACTTGGCGTCATGGCGAATGACGCCCTCGGCTAGTTCACGTCTTTCGGGTGGATTGCCATGTCGTGGTTCAGGCATCGCATCCAGAAACGCGATGGCTTCTTGGTTCTGTCCAAGAATCGCCGCCCGCCAGAGGCCCAAGGCATTCCCACGGGCATTGGAAACCGGCTGCCCCGCATCACAAGCTGCGGCCATTCGTGCTGCCGCGGTAAATTCCCAACCAATCAAGGCGTCCCGAAGCATTGCGCCTTTGAATTCTGCACCCCGCTCGTTCTTCATGAGAGCCGCCTCAGAGGCAGCAATCTCTTGCCGCAACATTTCTCGAAACTGTTCTGCTGGCAATCCATTGGCATATTTCAGGAGCGGAAGCTCACTGCGGATAGGCGCCTGGGCAATCCGTTGTTGGAGAACTTGGAAATCGATTATGTCTGAGATCAGCCTCACTTGATTCGTAAATGTTACATGGTTGATTTCTCTGTTTTCTTCGTCGCCAAGCGCGCCGCCAGCGCCTTCAGGTCCTGCTTCTTCAACACGCCTTCGATCAATTCCGGCAGCCTGTTTGGTGTGCAGCCGAAACAGGGAACGCCGCCCTCGGAAAGCTTTTTGGCCACGCGCTCGTCAAAGGTAGGGATACCGCTGTCGGACAATGCAAGCAGGGTGATCACGCGCACGCCGGACGCCACCATTTCGTGCATGCGTCGGATGAGTTGCGACTGATTGCCACCTTCGATCAGGTCGCTGATGAGGAAGAAAATAGTCTGGCTGGGATCGGTGATGAACTTCTCGCAATACGCCACCGCCTTGTTGATGTCCGTGCCACCGCCGAGTTGCACGCCGAAGATCATGTCCACCGGATCGTTGCCGCACAGTTCAGTCAGGTCCACGATTTCGGTGTCGAACGCCACCACGCGCGTGTTCAACGCTGGCAGCGAGGCGAAAATTGAACCGGTCACCGAACCGTAAACGACCGACTCAGCCATCGAGCCGCTTTGGTCCATACAGACGATCACCGTCCAGTTGTTCGACTGCTGGGCGCGCGAGTAGAAATAAACCTTTTCCGGCACAATCGTCCCGAGTGAGGGCTGAAAGTTTTTGAGGTTGCGACCGATGGTCCACTTCCAGTCAATGGTCGCGGCATTGGGAATGGGCGAGTGTTCCTTGCGATTCAACGCGCCCAGCACCGCTTGGCGGATACGTTGTTCGAGCAAGCGCTTGATCTTCTCCACCACCGCTCGCACGACCATGCGGGCTGTTTCCTTTGTGCGTTCGGGGATGCGGCCCTTCAACGACATCAGCGTGCCGACCAGTTGCGGATTCGGCTCGACGTTCTTGAGCATCTCCGGCTCGAACAGCAGTTGGGTCAACCCCTTCTTCTCAATGGCGTCGTTCTGAATGACGGTGACCACATCTTCCTTGAAGTAACTGCGGATGTCACCGAGCCACTTGGCAAGATTCGGTGCGGACGGACCGAGTCCCGCGCTGCGCTGGCGACCGCGCTGTTGTTCACCTTCGCCGGACGATTCGTCGTAAATGGCCGCGAGTGCTTCGTCCATGCCGAGTTGTTCCGCCGAAAGCTGGCAGCCGCCCGCGCCGCCCATCTTGCCAAGCGACTCCTGTGCGTGCGCGCCGAGAATCAGCCGCCACCGCTTGAGTTGTTCCTGATCAACGGGGTTCGGCATAAGATCTTTCGTAGCGCAGACTGGCAGTCTGCTGTGTCGCGGATTGGCAATCCGCAGTGTCGCAACTGCACGTTATCCTGCCGACTACCAGTCGGCGAAACAGCAGGTTGCCAACCTGCGCTACTCTTTTGCGCGCGTTCACAGTTCTTCAAAATTGAAATCCGACAGTTCATCCAGCTTCTTCTTTTCCTTCTCGTTGAGTTCCCCGCTCAACACTTCGCTGACGGCGTCGGGGTTTGCGCCCCAGATTTCGCCGAGGTTTTCGCAGATGCTTTGTTTTTCCTGGGGCGAGAACTCGCCGAAAGCACGACGCAAAAACACAAGCGCGCGCTTGAATTCTTCATCTGTGAGCGAGGCGACATAGCCTGCCAATTGTTCCCAGAGCGCCAACCGCGTCAGCAGCGCGTAGCGATTGCGTTGTGATAAGCCTTCGAACCAACCCGCGCCGAGATCAGCTGGAATTCCGGGCGACAAGCGCCGCGAAACCTCCTTGGCCAGTTCCTCATTTGAAATCAGATTGCGCTCTACCAGCAGCGCGCAGGCGTAGCCGGACAGCAGCGGATTCAAGTGATCCGCCTGCGCTAGCTTCTGGAGTTCGCCGATCCACAACGGTTCATCAATCAGCGAGGTGTAATCCAGCGCCACCTTATTCAGTTGATTCATGCCCACGACCATCGTCTTGGCGGCAGCCAGATCGCAGTTCGCCGCGCCGACCAGCGACAGCGTGCCTTCGAGGAACAATTGTTCGAGCAACGGCTTCAGCGGCTCGGCATCGAACTGCCGGACATCGCCATAACGAATCACCAGACCGAGTTCATGCGTGGCGCTGGCGAGCGCGGTGAAATCAGAGGAATCATTCGCGAGCCTTTGGAGCGTCTGGCGAGCCAGCTCGATCGAACCGCTCATGCCACATTCGCATGCCTGGCGGATGACGGTGGAGGCTTCCGCAATCGAAGTGTATTTCTCGAGCTGCTGCTTGAACTTGAACGCCACCGCCAGCTCGATGGTTTCACCGAGCAACACCGCTTCGACGATGGCAATCTCGGCCTCGGGC
>DAOLDN010000342.1:0-4444 GCA_035327385.1 Verrucomicrobiota bacterium
AGTCAAACGCATAGCCCCTGTCCCAAAGCCAGTTGGCGGTTTTGCCGATGGGCTGGCTGTCGAACCAGTCCGGCCCGTGAACCTTGAGATGCGGCAGCAGCCCGCCCGCCTTGTGCCAGTAATCCTGGATGGGCCAGTAGAGCAACACGTCGTTGTCCGGCTTGCCGGATTGCAGCACGGACTGGCAACGCGAGATGTAGTCGTTGACCGCGCGCGCGTCGCGCCAGATGGAATTGCGCGGGTTCATCTGCGTTGAGGCATAAAACACCCAGCCCGGCCACGCGGCCTCGTCGGGTGAATAACACGTGCCGTGATAGAACACGTGATTGATTCCGGAGAGAAACAGGTCGTCCATCAGATATTTCACGTCGGCCAGCGTCTCGGTGAAATGTTCGGCAAGCCATGTTCCGGTTTCGGAGGAGACAAGGTTCTTACCAGTGACGTGCGCGGCGGACGACGCGAACTTGGCGATCAACACACTGCGGTCTGTGCGGAACATTTCCGTCTCCGGGATGTCCGCCACCGCGTAAAGGTCCAGCAGATTGCCCGGCGAACCGTGAGCCTCGTTGCGAGTGACGAATCCCCGTTTGTGCGACCACTTCACCCACATCGGCAACGTCTCCTCCACCATGATGTCGGAAACGGTCTGACGGTAATCCGCCTTCACTCGCGCGGCGCGGTCATCATTTTTTTTCCCGAACAACGCGGGCAACTCGTTCTGAAGCTTGTAGCCGCGTCGTTTCTCGAACTGAGCGAAGAAATCAGGCGACCAGTCGGAACGATATTCATACGAATCGTGATAATGTGCGCGAGGTTTGCCACCCTTGTGGTCATTGAACGCCTCGGTGAATCCGCGAAGGAAATTGTTCATCGCCTCCGTGTAAAGCAGGTTTAACATCGGCCCCTCGCCGCCTAGCGCCGCGCGTTTGACCTTTTGACCCGAAAACTTTTGTGACACGGCATATACACTCCAGCCGTCACCCGGCGCGCTCCAGTCCACCGAACCGTCCGGCCTGATTCTGGCCGTCAAATCCACGCTGCGACCGTCCGGAGCGAACGCCATCAACGACTGCGTCCCCGTCACATTGAGTTTTTCCGGCACCGTTGCGCCCTTGGAAACATCAAATGTCTTCACGACGACGGAGGCGTTGCCATCGAGATCGCCGACGTGCGGTCCGCCGCCAAAACACCAGCCGGTGCCCGTGGTCATGTCCACGCCCATTCCCAGTTTTGAGGCTTCCGCTACCGTGAAGCCGAGCATTTCCATCCAACGCGGACTGAGATACGAGATGTATTTGTCCTCCCAACCTTTCGCGCCGTAGATGGGAATGATATGAACTCCGCCCAGACCAGCATCGCGATAGCGCGTCAATTCCCTCTTCACATTGGCCTCGTCCATCGCGCTGCCCATCACCCACCAGTAGGTCCAAGGGCGTTGTTCGCTCCCGATGGGAGGCCAGGCGGCATCTTTTCCGCTCGCGGGATGCAAGAATCCCAGGAAACAAAACGTCATAACAAGGCTTGCGACTTTTCCGCCGACAAGCCATCCACGATGGACCGTTGCTTTATTCCTCATCGAGTAGCATTACCCGAAAGTCTCGGCGACGTCACCGCCAAATGACGCAGGATGACGTTCAACGAACGTATTCCACAGGCTTTGCGCGTCGTAACACCGCTGCGGCATTGCTCAATAGAAAAACCACGGCTGACTGCTGGAAGGCGCCTGGTACCGGGGCAGCATGGCGGGAAACTTGACCCATGATGCATGGCCGTCCAGGTAGGCCACATTCCCTCCTCCCGGACTTCTGGCATCGCGGTGTGGGGCTTGATAAGCTCCCCCGTATTGCGCCGGAACATTGGGGCTGGGAACGACGAAGTTGTATGGCGGAGTGGATGACAGGGACATCAGTTCGTCAACGATGATAGCGGTTTCCACCGGGTTGTTAGTTTCGTTGAGTTTTCCGATAAACCTGCACCCGTTGATGCCGACACGATTGTCAGTCGGGGTGCGCTTGTTGAAGAAGCCGTATCCGAAGATTCGGCGTGTGGCGTTAAAATCCCACCACCGTTTCCAGTCCAGTTTGTTGACACTGGCCATCAGTCCGGGGCAATAAAAGACTTGCGCCGTGGCTCCCGCCTCAACCAACAGGTTCGCGTTCGTTTTCGCCATATCGTGCGGCCAGTCACCGTCCATGGCCCCTTGGGGAAAAGTGTTACGGTTGTCTCCCGCATAAGAATGCATGGCAAGGGAGAGCTGACGCAGGTTGCTAAGGCAGTTGACGCGCCGTGCGCGCTCATTCGCTCTGGTCAGGGCCGGAAGCAGCATGGCCGCCAGGATTGCGATAATCGCAATGACGACGAGCAATTCGATCAGTGTAAATCCGCGCTTCGCGCGACGGATTGAGATTCGTGTTGAGGAAATGATTGTGTTGTATGATGTCATGAATTTGTTTTGCTTCAGGGTCCCCCGTCAATCAGGTTGCAAAGCCGGTCCACTTCCGCTGGATTGTTCCGTAATTCGCCGCCTGTCCTCACAATTCCCCAGACCTGCGGCGACTTCGCAAATATCACGCTGCCATCTGTCATCATAGCGTTAAGTCCCTTGTCTCTGAAATGCGGAACGGTATCCTCGTTGATCCCGGCACCTATCAGATCCAGACCAAACACCATCGAGCCCCGGAAATCGCTCAGTTTACGGTAGCGCCGCAGCATGTTGACCGGGCCGGGCCGGTTTCCCGCGTTGATGACCCTGGGATTGAAGCTGTAGCTGGAACGGATGAAAGGGTTCTCCCCGGGAAATTCTGTCTGTGAAGGCGTTGTCAACAAGGGCGTGTAATGAGCCGCCGCATAAGGGGAACGACGTTGAATCAGGGCCGGACAAAACATCATGCTTCCGTCGCCGATCAAATTGAAGGCATACAAGAAACCGAGGTTGTCCACGGTGAATCCCGGCGGCGGAAATGTTTTCGGAACCCGGACTCCGCCGGCCGTTCCTGACAGGGCATAGCGGCCGAACTCGATGTCGTTCATGACATCCACGGCGGGATTTCCCGCCCTCCAAGGCGGCAGTCTGCCTTGCTGATCCTCCGCGTAGATTATAGTGGCGACAAATATCTGCCGCAGGTTGGAAGTGCAGTTGATGCGCCGCGCCTTGTCCTTGGATTTGACCAGCGCGGGCAGGAGCATCGAAGCCAGAATGGCGATGATGGCGATCACCACAAGCAACTCGATCAGGGTGAATCCTGTTTGAGCCTGACTGCGGTAGCGGCTGATCGGTTTCTGGTTTGTCAAATTACGAGCCACAACTTGTAAGTTGCCAGGAGTGACGCACGCACCACTCCTGGCACTCATTTACCATTTCACGGTCGGATTGCGTCAGGGCAGATACAACTGATAGAATACAGTCGGATTCGCCGGATTGATCGGGAACAGCATCTCATTTACGAGCTGGCTGTCCGGAACATCGTACCAGACGTCGTTAAGCCCGACGTTCAAGGCGTTGGTCTGCACCTGAAGCGTCCAGCCCTTGTGAGATTCCGGCCACTCCAATTTCAACTGGTTGCCAACCACGCTGAACGTGATGTTGGTCGGGTTGGATGCAACGCACGGAGTGCCCGTCACCGCAATGGTGCCGTTGACACCGAGGTTGCTGGTGTCCCAGCTTAAAGTCGGACAGCTCAACGGCGGCAGTGACACCGACAAGAACGATCCGCCGATTGTTGGTGCGCTGAACAGTTGGTAGGAATCGCCGTAGGCCGGTTCCGCTCCGAGATTCGTCACTACCAGATTCCCACCCCGGGTGATGGAAGCGGCAACCAAGCGGTCGCTGTTCGGCGAACTGGAACGGTCGATTTCCATGACGGTGACACCTCCCAATTGGGCCGATCCGCTCACGGTCAACGTACCAATGGAGAATCCCGGAGTGAGCCGTCCGTTGCTCCCCAGCACGACGTTGCCCTGGATGGTGCCGTTGCCCGCGAGAACTTGATTGGTCGTGGTCGAGCCAAGTGTCAGAGTTGAATCCACCCGCCCGGAGACGTTCAAGATCCCGGGCGATACGATTGTGATGTTCGTGCTGATGTCCGGATGACTCGTCCCGGTCAGGGCCAGCACACCGTTGCTGACAGTCGTTGTGGAACGGTACAACATCGGGACGTTGTTCAGGGTCCAAGTACCGCTGCCAACCTTCGTCAATGCGGTATAGCGGGCGGCCTGACCAAAACTCAATCCGTCATGGATGGTGCCCTCGAACAGCGTGCTGGTGCCAAGCGCGCCGACTTCCCATGTGGTCAACCCGTTTCCTGATTGTTGCGCGCTGATGATGCCGACACCTTCAACGGCCCCCAGGGAGTTGAGCGAAGCGTTCCGCGCCTGAAGCCATCCGGCGGGATCACTCAGTGACCACAGGGCGCTTGTCGAACCGGTGGCGTTGTTGCCTCCTCCG
>DAOLDN010000343.1:0-4414 GCA_035327385.1 Verrucomicrobiota bacterium
GGGGGGTTAGGTGCCAAACTTCTACATGCTGGTCCAAACCGCCGCACCGGTGAACGAGCCGCCACTTGTCACCATCACCAGCCCCACAAGCAATCAGGTCATCAATGAGGGGACGATGGTCACCATCGAAGCCAACGTGACGGACGATGGCACAATCACCAACGTTTCCTTCTACGCCGGCACTGCGGAACCGTTGACGCTGTTGGGCGAGGATAACGTCGGCCCGACCTTCAGCTTCCCCTTCACACCGCCGATGCTCGGCCAAAACCTCACCTACACGATCCGCGTCGTCGCCCGGGACGACGGGGGATTGTCCGCGCAAAACGAAGTCACCGTGAAGGTGGTTGACCCGACGCTGATCATCCTCAAACCGCATGCGGATGCACAACTGAACGAATACAATGGCGCCGTGCAGGACACGTCCGGCAACGGTCCCCAATTGAATACCCGCACCTCAAACAACGGGGTTCCGCCAGCGGGGGTCAACGAGGTGATCGCCCTGCGCTTCGACCTGGGCGAATACGCCAGCGTGACTCTCAAGGACGTTTCCTTGAACCTCATCAACTTCCGCAACAACAACGCCCATATCCTGCACTATTACGGAGTGAACGACGGCACCGTGGGCCTGGATAACAATGGCGTGACACCCGGCTACACCGACAACACCTGGGACGAGGCCGGGGGCGCAAACCTGAAATACTCCACCATGCCCGGCCTGTTCTTCGATGGCTTGCCGACGCAAGGTTACGACACAAACAACGTGACCGACCTGGGTTCGCAGACCATGGCATCGGGCACCAAGGCAGTGGTTGTCAGCTTCGGTTCCACGGCTCTCAAAGACTTCGTGAACAACAATCCGGACAACCTCATCACGTTCCTCGTGGACACGGACACTCAAAGCACGGGACAGAAGCGCTTCGCGTCCAAGGAAGCAACCGAACTGGACGGCATGACGCCGAGCGGAGCAGCGGGCGACTTTGCCCCTTACCTGAGTTTCCGCGTGGACGCCGTCGCTCCCACCATCACGATCACCTCCACGACACGCGCCGGAAACCAGTTGACACTCAACTGGACGGGCGGCTCCCCGCCATACAAGATCGTCACGCGGACCACCATCACCGGAACGCCGACCGACGAATTGACGGACATCAACGACACCACGGCAACGGTCACCATATCACTCAATCCCAACGATTCGGGATTCTATCAGGTGCAAGGCAACTGACCGTTCGTCTTTTACAACACATACCCGGCCCTGAACAGGGCCGGGTTTTTTTTGTCGCCGCAGGAAAATCAATCAAACTTGCAGAAATTCCAGAGGGCGTTCACGTCGCCGATACTCTACTATCTCCCACACCTAGCTCGCATGACATTGCCGCGCAATCAATCTGTCCACAAAGCCAGAGTCGCCCTTCTGGCAATGACCTTCTTCCTGCTCCGCGCTCAAGCCGCGGACGGCTACGCCACCATCGGCGGCATCTGCACCGGCGGCGAAGGCGGCCCCACTGTCACCGTCACCAACGGAACGGATTTCATTTCGCAGGTCGGCATGACCGGCCCGCGCATCATTCAGGTGGATGGCGTTTTAAGCATCGGCAGCGCCACGGTGCGTTCGGACAAGACCGTCATCGGCCTCGGCACCAATGCGACGTTGCTCGGCAGACTCTCAATCTCCGGCGTGACCAACGTCATCGTCCGCAACCTGCGCATCACCAATCCCGGCGATGACGGCATCAGCATCCGCGACCCCAACACGCGCAACGTCTGGGTGGACCACGTCACGTTCTACGATTGCGGCGACGGTTCGTGCGACATCAGCCAGGGCGCGGATTACGTGACCGTTTCGTGGTGCAAATTCATCTATCCGACTCAACTGGAGCACAAGTTCACGATGATCGCAGACGGACAGGCGGGCGTCGCAAACTCGGGTCGCATCACGTTGCATCACAACTGGTGGAGCACGGGCAGCGGCTCGCGCATGCCGGCCTCCAGTTACGCGACGGTTCATTTGTACAACAATTACTTCAGCTGCACGAACAACTCCTATTGCTCCAACGTCCGCACCAACACGCAGTTCCTCGTCGAGAACAGTAACTACGCCGGCGTCCGCGACCCGCTTTACAAGGAAAGCAACGGGCAGATCCAAACGTCCGGGAACATCTACGTGGGCACCAGCGGCAAAGCGCCCGACCCCGGCACCAACACCGTGTTCACACCGCCCTACTCCTACACGATGGACACGGCGGCAAACGTCCCGGCAATCGTCATGGCCGGAGCCGGAGCGCCAGGACCAGACACGATTCCAATCCCTCCCAAAGTTTGGGACGGCGGCGGCGCGAACAATAACTGGAACACGGCCAACAACTGGGGATTCAACGAAACGCCGAAGGCTTACGACACGCTCGTATTTGCCGGGAACACGCGGCTGACGCCAAACAACAACTTCACGGCAGGCACACAGTATTCCGGGCTTGCCTTCAGCAACAACGCCGGCGCGTTCGTCATCGGCGGCAACACGCTCAACCTCGGCCAGTTCATTTCCAGCGACAGCGCCACGACCCAGACCATCAACCTCAACGTCAACCTCAACTTCGCCACCGAACACTTCACCGCCGCGCGAACCATCACCGTCAGCGACTCTGCGGGCATGCTCCACATCAACGGCAACATCAGCGGCGACGCCAACACGTTCGCCGTCACCAAAACCGGCGCGGGCACGCTCAACCTGACCGGCAACAACACCTTCAACGGCAGACTGCTCGTCGGCGGCGGCACGCTGCTCGTCAACAACACCACAGGCAGCGGCACGGGCAGCGGGAATGTCACCGTCAATCCGGGCGCGACTCTCGGCGGCAACGGAACGATTTCAGGGAACGTCACCAACAACGGCACGCTGTCTCCGGGAATCTCAATCGGCAGGCTGTCCATCGGTGGCGCGCGGGTGCTGAGGCCCGCCAGTCTCACATTGATGGAACTCAACCCTGCGACAAATGACTCGGTCGCGGTTGCAGCGGCGATCACCTACGGCGGTTCACTGCTGGTCACGAACACGGGCGGCGCTCTGACGGCCGGCGCGGAATACAAATTGTTCGACTCCGCGAGCCGCGACGGTTCATTCAGCGGCGTCACGCTGCCGGCTTTGTCACCCGGCCTCGCCTGGACCAACCGCCTGTCGCAGGACGGCAGCATCACGGTCGTTTCAATCGTCAACACCACGCCAACCAACATCACAACGCTCGTAAACAGCGACTCGTTGGTATTGACCTGGCCCGAAGACCGCACCGGTTGGACGCTTCAGACCAATTCCGCGGGCGTCTCGGTTGACGGCGCATGGTTCGATTATCCGCCGGACACAGGCTCGCGAGACGTCAATCAAGTCACCTTCACGATTGACAGAACCAAGACCAACGTCTTCTTCCGCCTCGTGTATCCGTAACGACGATAAATGCCACAGCCTGCGACGGAAATCCGTCGCGGGCTTTCGACTCGGGCGGGTATTACGGGCGCGAATCCGGTCAATCGCGCAATCCCCGACCGCGCCTCGTTGGAATTCCAGTCGAAATGGTCATAGCATCGTCCATGCGGCGAGTAGTCGGGTAATTTGCGCAAAAAAGAATTGGAAAAAAATCAGTTTCAGTGAAACTTTTCCCGTCCGCCGTTGTCTGACTAAGAGTTAAAGTCCCGGATTGGTTTTTAGTTTTGCCGGGTTCGACTGAAACTGGGTGGTTTCATAGGATTCGGTATATTGGGTAAGTTGGGTGCAATGCCGCGCGAAAGCGCGGCATTGTTTTTGTACCCGGAACGCTCAAGGCCTGTTCACGGATTCATGGTTGATTCGCGTCGGAAAAAAGTCCAATAACCTGCCGTCCGCCGATGAAAAATCTTTTGCCGACAACCGACTCATGAGCGTCCTGCTGATCGCCATCCTCACGGGACTGGGTTTCGTTGTCGCCTACCACACCTACGGTCGCTGGCTGGGACACAAAATCTTTTCGCTCTCCGCCAAAGCCGTCTGTCCCTCCATGCGGCTCAAGGATGGAGTGGATTACGTTCCCACACCCAAATCCGTGGTGTTCGGACATCACTTCACCTCCATCGCGGGCACGGGCCCGATTGTCGGCCCGGCCATCGCCATCATGTGGGGTTGGCTGCCGGCGTTGTTGTGGGTGGTGTTCGGCTCCATCTTCATCGGCGCGGTACACGACCTTGGCGCGCTGGTCGTCAGCCTCCGCAACAACGGCCAGACAGTCGGCGACATCGCGGGCCGCGTGATGAACCGCCGCGTGCGAGTGCTGTTCCTGCTCGTGCTGGTCATGGCATTGACCGTCGTGCTGGCCATCTTCGGCCTGGTCATCGCCAGCGTTTTCAGACTCTATCCGGCGGCGATCTTTCCCTGCACCATCCAAATCCCGAT
>DAOLDN010000344.1:0-4412 GCA_035327385.1 Verrucomicrobiota bacterium
CCGATTTGTAATCGGCTTAAAGCGTTCGGAAATGCGGACGGTTCCCGCCTTTTCCAGGTCCAAAGCCGGCTGCGAGCCAGCGCTCCGCGCCAAAATGAGAATTGCTGCAACGGCTTTCAGCGCCCGTTCCGGGCTGACAATGAGTGGCGCGGCGGCTACACTCCGCTCGTTGAAAACCGGTTACAACCCCTTTCTGCTGCCGTACGCCAACCTCGCGTTCTTCCTTTCACCAAAAACGTGGGGACAATGGCCGCACGAACCGTGTCCGCCAGTGACGCTGCCGGCGGAAGGGTTCGGGGTGTGCGCCGCCAGTTCCGAAGACCCGGCGTGCGATGACTACGTCGTCGAGCGATTGCGCGAGGCGCGCGTCCGTTGCGTGCGGGTGGATTTTTCGCCGGAGTCGTTCGGCGGCTTCCGGGAACGCTTCCTGCGGCGGTTGTTGAAGGAGCAATTCCTCGTCGCGCTGCATCTAGTGGCAACGCGCGCGGAAATGGAGGCCCTCACAAAACCCGAAGGCGCGGAACGCTGGCGGCAATTTGTCCGCGACACGTTCGATGCGTTCGCCGACGCCGAGTTTTTTGAGATCGGCTCGACCGTCAATCGCCGCCGCTGGTCGGGCTTCAACGTGCCGCTGTTTCTGCGAGCATGGGACATCGCGTGGGAGGAGGCGCAATCGCGTCGCGTCACGCTCGCCGGGCCGAACGTCACCGATTTCGAGCCGTTCTACAACATTCCCATCCTGCACGCGCTGCGCCGCAGCGGGCGATTGCCCGCCATTCATACAAACAATCTCTTCGTCGAACGCGCGACCGAGCCGGAAGCCTTCGACCACAAACTCCTCGGCCACAAGCTCGCACCGTTGCTCAAGGTCAACACCAACAAAAAGGCGGCATTGCTTGGCGCGATCAGCCGATGGGCCGGCGTGAAAAGGACCTTCAGCATGCACGTCTCCTGGAGTCTGCGACGTATCGAACGCGTGTTGGAAGATGCCGAGGAACAACAGGCGGACTACGTGACACGCTATTGTTGTCTGGCGGCGATCTCCGGCGGGCTGGATCGCATCTATTGGGGACCGCTTGTGGGCCAGCGCGAAGGGTTGATTGACGACGGCTCGACGTTTTTTCCCGACGTGTTTCACGTCACGTTCTACGGTCGGGCCAACGGCACGTTGGGCGATTATCGTTCGCGTCCCGCGTTTCGCGCCTTTGCGACGGTCAACCGGTTTCTGCCAGGGACGACATTTACACGACGCATTCCAGCGACGGGCCCTCTGGAAATCGTGGAATTCCAGTCCGCGACACACACCTTTCACGTGGTCTGGTGTCGGAACGGTTTTTGCGCTGAGGCCACGAAATGTTACACGCCTGAGACGCTCGCCGCCGCCGAAGCGCATGATCGCAGCGGCGACAAGCTGGCCACTGCTCCGCGACTCTTCACTCAACAACCGGTGTATCTTCGCTGGCCGAAAGACCTTGCCGTGCAACCGCTTTCAACGCCCGGTGTCTGGCCGGAAGTGCGACTCTCCATGAATCCGACGGTTCAATACACGCCCGTCACCACCGCCGACTGGCACGGCCTGGCCTTGCAACGCATTGGAGACACAGCCGTGGAAACGGACACGCTGTTGCCGCATCGTTTTCCGGCGTTGAATACCGCCGAGACAACGACACTTCGCAACAAACGAAACCGCGTGTGGGCCGTGGCGTCGCCGTTCGACCCGCAACGGAAGATTGTGGTGAAGCATTTCCGTCCATCACGCGGCATTCGCGGCTGGCTGCAACGGTTCAAGCCCGGCAAGGCGCTGCGCAGTTGGAACGGCGCGCATGAATTGCTTCGTCGAGGCGTGCCCACGCCACAGCCCGTCGCCTGGCTGGAGCATCCGCGACTGCCTCGCGAGTCCGAGAGCTACTATCTTTGTGAAGCGTTCGAGGGAGGCGCATCTGCGCGGCAGGCGTTTTATGCGTTCAATGAGGGTAAGACGGAATTTCTCGGCATCCCGGCAGAGAAGCTTTATTGCGCCATCGCAGAAGTAATCGCCAAGATGCACGGTCGCGGCGTTTTTTTTCGCGATCTTTCCGCCGGCAATCTGTTGTTGCGTCGGGATTCAAACGGCGGCGCTGAATTCTCATTGATTGACACTGCCCGCGCCCGAATCGGCGGAAAGGGCATTTCCAAACGCCAACGGCTTGCGGACCTGATGCGGCTCTGTCATCCGCTCAACTGGAACGGACGCGAGCAATTGCTGCGCGTTTATTTTGCCGCCGCGAACATCCGCTTTGCGCCCTGGATGCGGCTCGCGTTCCACTACTACGACTGGAAGCATCGCATCAAAAAGAAGCTGCGCAGGCGCTAGCGCGTTACAAAGTTTTGCATCGCCAGAAGTATCGGGGATTGCAACCATGAGCGCCGATGGGCAACTACAAAATCGTCTTCCAATTCGGCCTGCATTACCTGCGGCCGTATTGGGTGCGCCTGTCCATGGGTCTGTTTTTGGGCGTATTGTTCGGGATGACCAACGCCAGTTTCATCGGCGCGGTCAAGACCATCACCGACCGGTTTCAGCCTCCGAAGTCAGCGGTTGCAGGGTCCACAAACGCCGCGCCCGCCAGCGGAGCGGTGGTTTCGAAACGTTCGGTCAAGGACGGGCGGGCGCTCTCTGAAATCAAAGAAAGGTTGCACCATTTCCAGCAACGCGCCATGACGGCGATTGATCCGTGGCTGCCGCGCGCGGGCACGCCGCTCAACTGGCGGCACGTCATGGGCGTGTTGCTTTTCCTGCCGTTGCTGGTGTTTGTGCGCAGCGGCCTCGATTATGGCTCCAGCTATTGCCTGGGCTGGGTGAGCGAGCGCGTGATCAACGACATGCGCATGGATGTGATGCAGAAGTTCAGTTCGCTGTCGCTGGATTTTTTCAACCGTGTGAAAACCGGCGACCTGCTCACGCGAATCAATGCCGACACCATCAAGCTCCAGAGCTTCCTCAAGAACGGCACTGGTGACATCGTCAAGGAATCCGTCAGCGTCATCGCCATCATCTTTTTCCTGATCTGGTTGAACTGGAAGCTGACCTTCTTCGCGCTCGTTTTTTTGCCTGCCTGCCTCATTCCGTTGGTGGTGTTGAGCCGCAAGGTGCGTCGCGCTGCGCGAGCCAGCGTCAAGGCGGAGGTTTCCCAGTCCAGTCAACTGGTCGAACTCATCAGCGGCATACGCATCATCAAGGCCTATTGCCTCGAAGTCCAGCAGGTGACCCGCTACCGGAAAATGGCCCGCGAACTGGTGCGTCAGGGCATGAAAGGCGTCCGCTCCCGCGAGTTGATCAATCCCCTCATCGAGTTGATTTCCATGGTGGGCGTGGGCGGATTGATCCTCTACATCTTCAAAACCCAGACCAGCATCGGCGAATTCGTCGGCTTTCTTTACGGCGTGATGGCGATGTTCGTGTCAGTGAAGAAACTGGCCCGTGTGCATGTTCATTCACAGCAGGCGGGCGTGGGCGTGGAACGTCTCGCCGAAATCATGCGGGAGCAGCCGACCGTGAAAGAACCCGCATCGCCAAAAGTGCTGAAGGAATTCCGCTCTGAAATCCGCTTCGACAATGTCAGCTTCGGCTACGTGCCCGACCGGATGGTCATCACGGATTTCAATCTCGTTGTCTCGCGTGGCATGAAAGTGGGTGTGGCGGGGCCGAGCGGTTCTGGCAAAAGCACGTTGGTGAATCTGCTGTATCGCTTCTACGACCCGGCGCGTGGCGCGATCAGCATCGACGGACTGCCGGTGCGCGAAATGTCGTTTGAAAATCTGCGCGGGCTGATGGCGCTCGTCAGCCAGGACATCGTCATCTTCGATCTGACCGTGGCGGAGAACATCGCCCTCGGCAAACCCACGGCCACACGCGGCGAGATTGAGGCTGCGGCGCGCGAGGCCAACGCGCATGAATTCATCATGCGACTCCCGGAAGGCTACGATACTCGCGTCGGAGAACGGGGTGCAACGATGTCCGGCGGTCAGCGGCAACGGCTGTCGATCGCACGCGCCTTCGTGCGCAACGCACCGATCCTTGTGCTGGATGAAGCCACCGCGTCGCTGGATTCCGCGGCGGAGGCCGAGGTGCAGCGCGCCATTGATCATCTCGCGGAAAACCGCACCGTCATCTCCATCGCTCACCGGCTTTCCACACTGTCCAAATGCGACCACATTCTGGTCATGACCGAAGGACTGGTCGTGGAGCAGGGCGGGTTTGAGGAATTGCTGCGCCAGGGCGGAGTGTTTTCAGCGATGGCCGCAAGGCAGGGACTGATCGCGACGGCTACGCGGACGTCTGGAACTTACTGAGGCTCGCAGAACAGAGTGACACGACTTTGGCGCGAGCGGAGAGCGGCGTTCACGCCGCTTCAATGTCCCAACGGCAAGCG
>DAOLDN010000345.1:0-4403 GCA_035327385.1 Verrucomicrobiota bacterium
TTGCCACCGCTGGAATACAACCAGACGCGACGCGTGGAACACAGGCTTGTGTTGCGGCGGCATTGATCGGTTCTTACGTCACCGCCGTTTCTGAATCTTCTCCAGTCTCAGGTGGGAAATGATTTCGTCGCCGAATGTGCCGACGCGGATTCTGTCTTGTATGGCAGCGTTCAACGATGCGCGTCGCGCTGTCCACCGTGTTCAGATTTGCGTTCTTGAGAGGTTGTCCGAATTGGGCAATAGAATCCGCATGACATTGAAAGCCATCATTCATACTGCGGAGGAAGGCGGCTTTTGGGCCGAAGTGCCTGCCTTGCCGGGCTGTGTCACTCAGGCTGAATCTCTCGACGAGCTGAAGACCAACCTGCGCGAAGCCATTGCACTCTGGCTCTCCGTGGACGACGGAGTGACCGAATCGAATGCGAATGACAAGGTGCTGGAACTGACGGTGTGAAGCAGGTTTCCGGCAAAGATTTGTCCGGCTCATCCAGAAGCATGGCTGGATTCTCAAGCGCATCATCGGCAGTCATCATATCTTCACCAAGGAAGGTCATCGGGAACGCATCGTTGTTCCCGTCCACGGAAATCACCCGCTGAAAATCGGCTTGCTCAAACACCAGATGAAGATTGCCGGGTTGGCTGAATCAGATTTGTAATCGGCACCCTCACCAGCGGCCCCGCCTTTGGAACGCTCATCCGAACCGTCTGCGCATTCAAGACTGCACGGGCACTAAAGGACTAGGGCATTTTCAATGAGCCATAGCCGCTGAAATCCCAGGAGCGCGGGCGGCTCGCCCGCGTGTTTCTGGTGTTGAGATTGAAACTTGCGGGCGAGCCGCCCGCGCCCCTATCGCAAGGCTTTGGTCATGGCCACAGTTTTGATCAATCTGCCCGGAAGAAAAAAAGGCGAACCGTTGCCGGCTCGCCTTGAATCTGTCTTGCGCTCTGGACTAGTTGGTCGCAGCGGGCTGGGGTTCGCCTTCGCCCTTGCCGGCCATTTCCTTGTCGCGATCTTCCATGGCGGCTTTGCGCGAGAGGCGGACGCGGCCCTTTTCGTCCACGCCGAGGCACTTGACCCAGATTTCGTCGCCCATCTTGACGATGTCTTCGGTTTTCTTGACGCGGAAGTTGGCCAGTTCGCTGATGTGAACGAGGCCGTCCTTGCCGGGCAGGAATTCGACGAACGCGCCAAATTCCTTGATGGTGACAACCTTGCCACGGTAGAGCTTGCCGACTTCGGCTTCGGCGGTCATGCCGCTGATGGCGTCCACGGCGATCTTCATTCCGTCGGCAGAGACGGAGAAGATGTTGACCGTTCCATCGTCCTCGATGTCAATTTCGCAGCCGGATTCTTCGACGAGTTTCTTGATGTTCTTGCCGCCGGGGCCGATGAGCGCGCCGATCTTGTCCGGGTTGATCTTCAGCGTGGTGATGCGCGGGGCGTATTTGCTGATGTCCTTGCGCGGTTCGGCGATGGTCTTTGCCATTTCCGCGAGAATCGCCAGGCGGGCGACTCGGGCCTTTTCAATCGTCTCTGCCATGATGGAGTGGGGCAGGCCCTTGAGCTTCAAGTCGAGCTGGAAGCCGGTGATGCCCTTCTCCGTGCCCGCGATCTTGCAGTCCATGTCGCAGTAATGGTCTTCCCAGCCGATGATGTCGGTGAGGAGTTGATACTTGGCGATCTTCTTGTCGGCGTATTCCGTGCAGATGCCGACGCTGATGCCCGCGACGGGACGGATCATGGGAACACCGGCGTCCATCAATGCGAGCGTGCCGCCGCAAACCGAGGCCATGGAGGTGGAGCCGTTGGACTCCATGATCTCGCTGGTGACGCGGATGGCGTAGGGATACGTGTCGAGCGGAAGCATCGGTTCGATGCTGCGTTCGGCGAGCGCGCCGTGGCCGATCTCGCGACGGCCCGGGCCGCTGATGCGTCCAGTTTCGCCGACTGAGAAGTTCGGGAAGTTGTAGTGGAGAATGAATTTCTTCTCGTTCTCGCCGCCTGTGTAGGAATCGAATTCCTGCACGTCGTCGCCGGTGCCGAGCGTGGCGAGCGTGACGGCCTGCGTTTCGCCGCGGGCGAACAACGCCGAGCCGTGAGCGCGGGGCAACACGGCAACCTCGCTGGAGATGGGGCGCACCGTGTCAAAATTGCGGCCGTCGAGACGCTTGCCGCTGTTGAGAATCAGACTGCGAACGGCTTCCTTCTGGATGTAATAGAAGGCGTCGTTGATGACGAACTGGGTGACCTTTTCCTCGCCGAATTTTTCGACGAGCTTCGCGCCGACTTCTTCCTTGATGGCGTTGCACGCGGCTTCGCGGGCGAGTTTGCCGGGCGTGAGTAGCGCGGGAACAAAACGGTCGCCTGCGAGTTGTTTGGCTTCGGCCAAAATTTCGTCCGGGACGATGTTGAGCTTGATCTCGCGCTTTTTCTTGCCGGCCTTGGCCACGAGTTCCTGCTGGGCGGCGATGAGCGGCGCGCAACATTCCTGGCCGAACTTGAGCGCGGCGTTGAAGTCGGCTTCGGAGATTTCCCTGGCTGCGCCTTCATACATCACGATGTCGCTGGCGTTGCCGACATAGACGAGGTCGAGATCGCTCTCGGCCTGTTCGGCGTGGGTGGGATTGGCGATGAATTTGCCGTTGATGCGACCGACGCGAACTGCGCCGAGCGGTCCTTCCCACGGAATGTCGCTGACCATCAGCGCGGCGCTAGCGCCGATGATGCTCAAAATGTCCGGGTCGTTCTCACCGTCTGCGGAAAGGACGACGGTCTGCACCTGCACTTCGTTGTACCAGCCCTTGGGAAAGAGCGGGCGAATGGGACGATCAGTGAGGCGGCAGGTGAGGATTTCCTTTTCAGTGGGTCGGCCTTCGCGTTTGAAGTAGCCGCCGGGGAACTTGCCCGCGGCTGCCGCCTTCTCGCGATAGTCCACGGTGAGAGGGAAGAAGTCCTGGCCTTCCTTGGCCTTGGTGGCGGCGACTGCGGCCACGATGACGATGGTTTCTCCGAGTTGAACTGTGACGGCGCCGTCGGCCTGTTTGGCGAGTTTGCCGGTTTCGATGGTGATTTGTTTATCGCCCACCTGGGCGGTTATTTTTTCTGGCATAAGTTTCTTTTCCCCCCGTTGACCCGAGAAACTTCAGTGAAACCCGAAAGCGTTCGGGTCTGAATGAAATTGCCGGGGACAACGGAGTATTATTTTGCGGAGTTTGATGTGAATGCCGGGTCGTCCGCAATCGGCCCGGTCAATCCATTGGGAGGAGGCTGGTTGGCGCGGCATGCGCGTTCCACTCCCGGGAAAGTTAATGACGCAGCTTGAGCTTCTTGGTCACGGCCTGATATCGGCTGATGTCGGTGTCGTGGAGGTAATCCAGGAGGCGACGACGCTGGCCGACCATCATCAAAAGGCCTCGGCGCGAGCTGTGGTCTTTCTTGTTACCCTGCAAGTGTTCCGTGAGATGGTTGATGCGCTGCGTGAGCAGGGCGATTTGCACATCCGCCGAGCCGGTGTCCTTTTCGTGCAGCTTGAATTGTTCGATGGTCTTCGCTTTGACTTCCATACTATTCGTTCTTTTCTAGTAAATTAGAGGGCGGATGGTAGAGGGGGATAAAAGGGGTGTAAAGCTCTTTCCTGATTCGGCGAAGTCTCCAAATGTAACGTGCCCGAATGGGTCGAATCACGCCAGTTCAGGGATGGGAAAGCCCGCACCGACGATATTTAGAGGCATCCGGCAACGGATTTCGTTTGTTCATCCGATTCTGAAAACGCAATCCTGATGGTGGCGTAAGTTTTCGAGAATGCAGTCACCTGTCGTGTCGTGGAAACGGGACGGATTCACCAAGAACTTGCATTGACACGTTCCGGCACCAAGCGGCGTATCGGGCAAAAAAACTTACGATTTTTGTGGATTATCGGATTCCGTTTGCTAGATTCCCGCACCTCAAAAAAGGCGGGGAGACAGTTCTCCGACCTGAAAACGAATTTCGAGCTTCGAAGAAAGCCGAGTTTCAGCCGAGTTTTAATTGTGACAACGAAGAAAAAAGTCAACAGCAAGCCCGCCGGCTCGACGACTGCGGCGGCCATTCTTGGTCACCCCGTGACCAAGCACAACGGCGACGCCGGTCCAAAGAAAATCAAGCCGGAGTGGCAAAAGTATTACAAACACCTGCTCGAGTTGCGCGAACAACTGCTTCGCCAGATGAACGGTCTGGCCAAGGAGTCGGCGCAGGAGATAGCCGGTTACAGTCTGCACATGGCGGATTCCGGCACCGACAATTTCGACCGCGATTTTGCCCTGAGCCTGTTGTCGTCCGATCAGGACGCAATTTACGAGATTGAAGAGGCGCTCAAGCGGATCGAGCGCAACACCTACGGTGTGTGCGAACTGACCGGCAAACC
>DAOLDN010000346.1:0-4398 GCA_035327385.1 Verrucomicrobiota bacterium
GGCGGCACTCTTTCGATGAGCGCAAAACTTGTGGTCCGTCTGTTGCACGAGCGCGAACTCTGGCGTCGCGGACTGACGCTTGTCGCCGGTGTGGACGAGGCCGGGCGCGGGCCGTTGGCAGGGCCCGTTGTGGCTGCTGCGGTGATCTTTCCGAGTTATTGGTCGGAGGCCGGTTTTGACGAACGATTGCGCGACCTGAACGACTCCAAGCAACTTTCTGAATCGCAACGGGAGGAATTCTTCTCCGTTCTCATCGCGCACCCGGAAATCCGCCATGCCATCTCGGTCGTGGATGCGACGACGATTGATCAGATCAACATTCTCCAGGCAACACATCGCGCGATGAATGAAGCGCTGGCGCAATTGAATCCGCAGCCGGAGCATGCGCTCGTTGACGGTCGTCCTGTGAAAACGATGCGCTTGCCGCAGACTGCGCTGGTGAAGGGCGACTCGTTGAGCTATTCCATAGCCGCCGCCAGTGTGCTGGCCAAGGTCACTCGTGATCGCATGATGCTGGACTATGACCGGCAATTTCCGGGTTATGGTTTTGCCGAACACAAAGGTTACGGCACTCCGGCGCATCTTGCGGCGATTGCGGCCAACGGCCCATGCGGAATCCATCGCAAGAGTTTTGCGCCGATGAAGCAGAAGGAGCGGGAATTGTTTTAACCACGAATGGACGCTGATCTGCCCAATCTATCTCGATGTGGTCGTTTCAGGCTGCTTCTGTGCATCGCGCCTCACGTTGTAACCGCATGAGTTATTGTCTGATCACTGAAGAAACGCGGAGACGCGGAGAACGCAGAGGTCCGCAAAGTTGTCGTTCCTCTGCGATGCTTCGTGACCTCTGCGCCTCTGCGTTTGTCGGCAGAGTTCGCTGTTACTAACGCCCATGAGCCTTGCCCAGCACATCAAGTCTTGGTTCAAGCGGGAAGAGAAGCCCGAACATTTGCGGCGCGGCGAACTGGGCGAGCATGCGGCCAAAAAACATCTCCAGAAACTGGGGCTGAAATTCCTTGTCGCGAATTTCCGTTCCGACCGCGGCGAGATTGATTTGATTTTCCGTGATGACGATTGTCTTGTGTTTGTGGAGGTAAAAACGCGTTCGTCAGAGGATTGGGTTCGACCCGCCGCCGCAGTGGACAAGCGGAAGCGTCGCCTGCTCTCGCAGACGGCGCTGGACTACTTGCGACTGCTGAAAAATCCGCAGGTGAAAATTCGTTTCGACATCGTGGAAGTGCTGCTTGCGGACGGCGAGGTGAACGAAGTCCGGCATCTGCCCAACACGTTTGCGATGGAAAAGCCGTATCGCTACGGCTAATCTCCGGCGCGATGAGATTTACGAAGTATCACGCACTGGGAAACGATTACATCGTCATGGATCCAAAAGAACTACCCGCGCCGCTGACGACGGAGCAGGTGAAGCAAATCTGCCACCGCAATTTCGGCATCGGCTCGGACGGCATCCTGCTGGGGCCGCTGCCGTCGCAAACCGCGAAGTTCGCGTTGCGCATCTACAACCCCGATGGCAGCGAAGCCGAAAAAAGCGGCAACGGTCTGCGCATATTTTCACGCTATCTTTACGACCAAAAGCTGATCGGCGGGGAGGAATTCGCGATCCAGACGGCCGGCGGACTTGTGAAGTCCACGGTGTTTGAATCGGGCAGGATGGTGCGCGTGGAGATGGGCAAGGTTAGCTTCTGGAGCGACAAGATTCCCGTCAGCGGTGCACGCCGCGAAGTCATCAATGAAAAGATTTCCGTTGGCGGACGCGAGTTCACTTACTGCGCGGCGACCATCGGCAATCCGCACTGCGTACTGCCAATGCCGGAGATCAATCCGCAACTGGCGCATCAGTTCGGCCCGCTGCTGGAGACGCACGGCAATTTCCCCAACCGCACCAATGTGCAGTTCCTGAAGGTTCGCGACCGAGCGAACATCCAGATTGAAATCTGGGAACGTGGCGCAGGCTACACGCTGGCCAGCGGCAGCAGCAGCAGCGCGGCGGCGGCAGTGGCGCACAAACTCGGCCTTTGTGACCGCAAGATTTCCGTCCACATGCCCGGCGGCATCATTGCCATCGAGATCGGCGACGAGTTTGCCATCCAGATGACCGGCTCAGTGACGAGGGTCGGGGACGGCGTGATTTCGCCGGAACTGTTCTCGGTCAAACTTCCGTAGTGCAATTCGGTCGCTGCTGACGTGGTGGGGGACTGTTGCCGGCTCTTGAACGGACGATGCGTGCCCATTTGAAATCGGCCCTCTTGCAGTTACATTTGAATCGTTCACACCGGGACAGTGTCAATTCAATCGTATGAAAGACTCACGGGTATCCAACGAAACATCCTCGAAAAGAACCGGCTGGCTGAAGATTCTGGGTTTGGTGGGCGGCGTCGGCGTCGTGTTGATCGCCGTGCTGTATTTTGTCGTCACAAGCGGGGCGTTTTTCAAAGGCGTCATTCTTCCCAAGATCGGAAAGAGCCTGAACTCGCAGTTGGCGGTTTCTGACGCCAGCATCAGTCCGTTTTCGCAGGTGGTGCTGCGCGACATCAGCCTCATTCCCAACGGATCGGACAAGCCGGCGTTTGTGGCGAAGGAACTCAAGGCCCGTTACAGTCTCATGTCCATCATCGGAGGAAACATTTCCGTTGAGGAAGTGACGCTGGCTTCGCCGGTCATCCATGTGATTCAAAACGCGGACGGAACGAGCAACCTCGACCCGTTGACTCAGATGGAGAAAGCTGGATCAGAGCCCACAGCCAAAACTGAAGCCGCACCGCTGAAGCTTTCGATCGGAACGGTGAAGCTGACCGATGGCATCGTCCGCAAAACGACGACCGTCAATGATGGAGTCAGCGAGACGCTGGAGATCACGGGCCTGAACATCACGCTTACAAATCTGAAGAACGGCGAGGACGGAAAGCTCGACATTGCAGCGCTCGTGACGATGGTCGCGACCGCCGGTCCATCCAAACCCGCTTCAGAACTCAGCGGAAAACTCACCGGCAACTGGGCGTTCGGTTTCACGCAGGAACTGAAACCAAAAGCGATCACGGGCAGGCTGGTGTTTAACGTGGACAAGGCTGGCGGCGATTATGCGGAATTGTTGTCGCTGTCGGTGACGGCTGAGACGGACGTGACACCGACTGAAATTCGCCGCGTTGCGTTGGCGTTTGCCAAGGGCGGTGCGTCGCTTGGCGAATTGAGAGTCAGCGGGCCGTTCGACATGGAGAAAGTGGAAGGCGTCCTGAACGCCGATGTTGTGGGTGTGGACAAACGGGTATTGAACCTTGCAGGAGCATCGGCCGGCATTGATTTCGGCGATTGCGCCGTGGCTTCTACCAACACGATCACCGTCAGCGCGGGCGGTTCGTCGCTGGCGATCGGCGGGCGTTTCAATCTTGAGCGGCTGCGTGTCACGCAATCGGGTCAATCCACTCCCGAACTGGATTTGAGCGCAGATTACGACGTGAAGGTGGACAACACCGCCGAAACCGCCGTGCTGCGCTCGTTCAACGCCGCCGCCACACAGAACAAAAGGCCGTTACTCAACGCGCAACTGGCGACGCCCATGACCCTGAACTGGGGCAAAAACGCCGCAGCAGCCGGTGATTCCGCGTTGAACGTCACCATCACGGGACTCAGTCTTGGCGATTGGAGGGCGTTTGCGGCGGACCTTTCGCCCGCGGGCATTGTGAATGCGACCTTCAAACTTACATCGCAGCAGGCCGGCAAACAGATTGGTTTTCAACTCAACGGCGGCATCACGGGTCTGTCAGCCACGGTCGGGGACACGAAGATCAATCCATCGGACTTCCGGATCGAGGTCAGCGGTCGCGGCGAAGATATCAGGGCGTTCAAGCTCGACCACTATCTGCTCGCGTTGTCACAACAGAATGAATCCGGGCTGATCGTGAGCGGTTCGGGTGATTTCAATGCCGACACCCGGGCGACAGACCTGCAACTAACCGTTCAGTCCGCGTTGCCTCGGCTGCTGGCGATTGTGTCCAAGGACGGCGTCAACCTGTTGAGCGGTGCGCTTCAATTCAAAGGCCGTGTCCAGTCCACAGCTCAAAGTCAGTCGGTCGCGGGCGATCTCTCAATTGACGGCCTTCGCACGGCCGGTCCAAACACGACGCCGTTGTCGGCAAAACTCGGACTGGATGCCAGTGTCACCACCAACATTCTCGATCTTCGCAAATGTGTCCTTTCGCTCACGCCGACATCGCGCGCCGCGAATCAGCTTCAACTCGCAGGGCGCGTTGACATGTCAGCGTCGGATGCCATGACCGGCAATCTGAAACTGACGTCCGAAGCTCTGGACCTCACCAGTTACTACGACACGTTCGCGGGACAGTCCGCGACAAAGCAGCCTGCCCAGACGCCGCCGACAACGTC
>DAOLDN010000347.1:0-4396 GCA_035327385.1 Verrucomicrobiota bacterium
CCCATGACATCCATGACCGAACGCCGCAGTGTTCGATTCAACAACTGACGACGACAGTCAGGGCGTGGGGGTTACGATGAACAATCGCCCCGCCGTTGTCAGGCCAAATTCCATCCGGCGCGGTAGTCAGTTTTGATGATGTTCGCGGCTGCCGGGTCATTGGCCACCCGCATCCGGGCGGAGTCCCACTGGATTTTGCCGCCGGCCCGCAACGCGACGCATCCCAGAAGTATCAGTTCCGTCAACTGACCCCCAACCTCGAAGTTCGAGCGGCAGAGTCCTGGATTGTTCCGCTTGATGGCGTCAATCCATTCGAGATGATGCCGCGAGTCGGTGCTGCCTTGGAAGGCATTGAACTGGATGCGCTGCGGAATGGCTTCGACCGCTTCGTGCTTCTTGTAGTGTTTGAATTTCGCCTCGCCGTTCAGTTTCACAAAAAAGTTTTCGCCGTAATCGTCCGGCGAGAACAATTGCCCCTTGCTGCCACGCATCAGACAGCCGCTCCTGGGAAGTTCCCCCAGGATTTCAATGATGCCTTCGGTCAGGTGCGACGGCGGTTTGTTGCTGCTGTCGTGCTTGCCATTCTCGCCGGCGACCGGATGTCCACCGTCGTACCACCACATGGTCAATGGCACCAAACTCGCGCCGCCACCCGCCATCATCCGTTCGGCGGCCTTTTGAAACGTCCGCACCGGCGCAGCCCCCGCAGCCTGCCGCGCCGGAAATTGGAAACGCACGATGGAACCGATCGGATACGTTTCCGTGTTCATTCCGCCGATGACGAGTTCGGGTTCGATTTCGGCGGGGTCTTTCAAATTCAACGCCTGAAACGGCATGTTCAGCGTGTGACAGCCCATGTCGCCGAGCGCGCCAGTGCCAAAGTCCAGCCAGCCGCGCCAATTGAAGGGATGATAAACTTTCTCGCCCTTGTAAGGGCGCATGTGAGCGGGGCCAATCCACACGTCCCAGTTGAGTGTATCCGGGATCGGGTCTTCACCGGCGGGCCTTCCGATGCCCTGCGGCCAGATGGGGCGGTTGGTCCAGACGTGAAGTTCGTGAACCTGACCAATGAGGCCGGACTGGATACATTCGACCGCGCGACGCAAACCGTCCGATGCGCTGCCTTGATTGCCCATTTGCGTGACGAGGCCGGTTTTGCGGGCCAGTTCCCGAAGGTGTCGGGATTCATACACGGTTTCGGTCAGCGGCTTCTGGCAATAGACGTGTTTGCCCTGTTTCAAAGCGAGCGACGCCGCCACGGCATGAAAATGGTCCGGGGTGGAGACAATCACCGCGTCAATCCCGTCGGCCATCTCCTCGAACATCACACGGTAGTCCTGGTAAAATTTCGCCGACGGATACTTCTCGCGCTGTTCGAGGCAAAGTTTCGAGTCCACATCGCACAAGGCCACGATGTTCTCGCTGTTACAGAGATCGGTGTCGGTCTTCCCCTTCCCCATCACGCCGATGGTTGCGATGTTGAGTTTGCCGTTGAGGTTTGCCCCGCGCAAGAGTGTCGGAACGCCGAACACGGCAGCGCCCGCAGCGACAGAAACCGTTTTGATGAACCGGCGACGACTGGGGTTTTGGAATTGGTTGTTCATGAAACTACTGTGGCTGGTTGG
Organism: Verrucomicrobiota bacterium; assembly: GCA_035327385.1. Classification (GTDB taxonomy): domain Bacteria; phylum Verrucomicrobiota; class Verrucomicrobiia; order Limisphaerales; family JADLHS01; genus DAOLDN01. The sequence continues at coordinate 1,626 of DAOLDN010000347.1, forward strand.
TTGTTTCCGTTCATTGGTGCGCGGCGAGATTACGACCGACGCAACGCCGCGCAAAGCGCTTTTACATGCATAATCATGCGGTGAGGCAATTCTACCCATTTGGGGTGCGATGTAATGTCCACAAAACACTCGACAACGACTGACGACACCGGTGTCTCCTACCAGCCGCGCTTCGGTGACACGTCTCCCGCCTTTTTCCTTGAATCCAATGCCTGTTTCGAGCATCCAAACCTGCCATTGGCATGAAAGAACAAACCACGCCCCGCCTTCTCGTTTGCGTTGCGGCCCTGTCCGCGCTCTGCTGCCTCGCTCAACCGACGACCGTGGAAGGCGACGGTTTGCAGTCCGCGACACCACGAATCAGCCGGAACGACCTTCCTCAAACCTGTTATCTGTTTTCCTATTTCACGGGCAACGGCGAAGACGGATTGCATTTCGCCTGGAGCCGCGACGGACTGAAATGGGAAGCATTGAAGGGCGGTAAAAGTTTTCTGACGCCCGTGGTCGGCAAATCGAAACTGATGCGCGATCCATGCATCGTGCGAGGGCCGGATGGAACATTTCACATGGTCTGGACCGACAGTTGGTGGAGCGACACCATTGGTTACGCCTCGTCCACCAATCTCATCCACTGGTCGGAACAGAAGGCAATTCCTGTAATGGCCGACACACCCGGCGTGAAAAATTGTTGGGCGCCCGAGATCATTTACGACGACAAACGGGCGTGCTTTGTCATTTTCTGGGCGTCCACCGTGCCGGGACGCTTTCCTGAAACGATCTTTGAAGACAAGAACGACAACAATCATCGCATCTACGCCACGACGACTAAGGATTTCGAAACGTTCACGCCCGCTGGACTGTTCTTCGATCCGGGCTTCAACGCCATTGACTCCACGCTGCTGTCAAAGGACCGGCGCATCTACATGTTCTTCAAAGATGAAACAAAATATCCGAAGCCCATGAAAAATCTGAGACTTGCGGTCGCCACGGACTGGGCCGGCCCGTATGCGGTGAAACCCGAACCCATCACAGTCCCCGGTCTGTGGCTGGAAGGTCCGACGGCGCTGCAAATCGGCGATTACACCTACCTGTATGCCGACGCGTATCGGAACAAACACTACACCGTGTTGCGCTCGCGCGAGCTTGAGAAATGGGAGGATCTGACCGGGCAACTGTCCATGCCCAAGGGAATCCGTCACGGCACGGCGTTCGCCGTTTCCCGCGACGTGCTGATACCTCTGCTGGAGGAAAAGTGACTGGAAATTGCAGGTATTGTTGGGGTGATCCGATTGTTCGTTCGCGTTGATCGAAGTGGGACGGGTGACGGGTGAGATTGGCTGAACAGCGTTTCAAGAGCCGAAGGGGATTGTCCGGCGACGGACGCACACGATAGAAACGCAAAGGCAATCGCCACAACGCGCGCCAGTCGCGCGACAAACCTGAAAAACTTAGACAATCACATCATGGCAGGCGGGTTTCCGCGGGACCGTCGTAGGACAGAGGTTCATCACCGAAATCGAGAATAATTTTGTCCACCACCACGCCGGTGTCCACGGCCACAAGTCGCAGCGTGTGCCAACCGGGCGAGAGCGGTTGCGCCAGTTTGAGTGTGGCCTCGGTGGCATTGGCCAGGACGCGGCGTTGCCATTCAGTGAGCGCTGTGTTGGAGTTCTTGGTGTCGAAACCCGCGGTCACGGCGAGCGAAATCGGCGCGTCGTCGTCAATCGCGACCGCCAGACGCAGTCCTTTCCCAGAGACGAGCGGAAATGTCGGCAGGAGACGGACACGAACAGTCGCCGGGCCGCCAGTGGTGACGTGGAAGCGATATTCGAGACTTGGCGCGGCATTGGATGTGATGACCGCTGTTGAAGGCATTACGGTGACAGCCGATCCGGTGCGCCCCAGCCCAGGGACAGAACGCCAGCCCTCACCAGAGGGCAGATCGTTCCTGCCGGTGAAGTGGCCGGCGTGAATAGAGACGACTTTGTCGCGCTCCACGAAATCACCGGAGCGAGCTCCTGTCGGAGCGCCTGTCTCCTGACCCGGCGCGTTGGTGGACGCTGGCAGTTTCGTGCCGGGTCGGAATCCGGTGCTCCAATCTCCGGCAGGCGCGGGCGGGCAGACGGTGTCAGGTGTGGGTTCGGGAGGCGACGTGGCGGTATCGCGTTGGAATCGTTTCCATTGCTGCGGAGAAACACCGTTTGCGGTCACGATGTTCCGCCACTTGCCACCGGCAATATCGTTGTTGTAACGGTCGGTCAACACGGTCAATCGCTGTTCGGCCTCCTGCCCCGCCGAAAGGTTCGCGTCCGGCGAACGTCCCCGCGCGACATCGGCGCGCGCGAGTTCGGAACGGAAGTAACGCTCGTTGGCGGCTGCGGTGATGCCCACGGCGTAACCGACGAGTTGAAAATATGCATCGCGCGCGGCGACGGGCAATCGTTCGGCCAGCGCGTCACTGTCGCGCTGCAACTCCGCACATTCCTTCAACCGGGCGTGAATCTCCCGCTCGTTCATTTCGGTCGGCTGGTAGGGCGCGAGCGAAAGATGCCACTGAAGGTGTTCGGTTTTGCGGGCGAAGTTGATCGCGTGCAGGCGACGCACGACGTCGCTGATGGCATCGGCATTTGCCTCACCAAAATCACGCGCGGCGGTCTGGCGGAGGAAACGCTCCGGGGCGCGGGGATTGGTGCGATCCGCGTGCCATGCGAGGTTGAGGAAGAATTCCATGGAACGCTCGGTGTTCTTGATGTCGCCGACGTTGACGATCC
>DAOLDN010000348.1:0-4373 GCA_035327385.1 Verrucomicrobiota bacterium
CAACTGTCACGTCCTCCAGGATCTGTAAGCCGTGGCGATTCCGCAGGACGCGCATCGCATCTGTATCCGTCCTCAGAACTCTCCGCCTCACGCCACAATTCAGCGCGTCGTCTGGTCTGTCACCAGCACGATGGCCTGGCCGGGACGCAGGCCGTAGTCGAACGGAGTGTGCAGATAGTCCATCGGAAATTCCGGCGACACGTCATGCAACGGGCCTGGCGTCTGGACGAACTGATAGAGATTGTTCGTGTAAAAGTGCTGCGGATGGTGGATGTCCTTGTTCAAAACGATCAGCGCCTCCTGTTTTGCCCGCAGCGAACCCTTCCACAAAAACAAGATGTTTGGATTGTCGCAGTGAAGAATTTCAGTCGGAGCGTCCTCGAGGAAAACGGGATTTGATTTCCTGACCAAGTTGACGCCCTGGATGAAACTTGTGAGATCGGTCTGCGTTTGTTCCCAGTCCGTGGGCCGGGTCTTGACGACGTGGAGTTTGTTGCGGAAACCGAATTCAAATCCCATCGGCATCATCACGCCTGAGGCAAACAGCGCCGTGAAGAGGTAACGTTGCTTGACGCCCTCCACGTTGCCGTGCAGTTCCTCCATCAAACGCGCCGTGTCGTGGCTTTCGGCAAAACTGATGCTTGGCGTCTCGCGGCAGGTCAACGCGTATTGTTCCATCAACCACGGGCTGTGATAATCCCACCATTTGGCGCTGTTGAAGATGTAATCAAATCCAGCCTTCGCGGTCTGGACGGTCTGTGCGGGCGAGCAACCGAGAGTTTCAGCAAGGAACTTCGTGTGCGGATGCTTGCGGCGCGTCTCGCTGATGAGCCGTCGCCAGAAACTGTCCGGCAACTGATACGCCGCGTCGCATCGAAAACCGGAAAATCCAAGCCCGATCAGAAACTCCACCACGTCGAGCATGTAACGGAACAGTCCCTCCCGGTCTTTGCTGCGCTTGTGGTCGAATTGGACCAGGTCGCTCCAGAAATGCTTCTTCCCGTCCTCCATGCACCAGGGATGAACCGGCTTCCCGTTCTCGCGAATGAACCAGTCCGGATGTTCCTTGACCAGGGGCGAGTCAAAGGCGCAATGGTTGACGACCAGATCGGCGATCAGTTTGAGTCCCAGCTTGTCGGCCTCCTTGGCCATGCGACGAAACTGCGTCGGCCCGTCTGCCTTGATGCTGTCGTCAATGAGCAGGGGATTGAACTCGAAGTAATCCTTGATGGAATAAAGACTGCCGGAATAACCCGGATAATGCACCGGGTTGACGAAAACCCAGTCGAACCCGAGTTGTTTGGCGCGTTCCAGGTGCGGTGTCCAGTCGGCAACCTTGCCGGCGAGCAATGGAAAAAGGTTGTAGAGGTTCATGCGTGAATCATTTTCATCAGCCGGTCGCGGGCGTCGGTCAACAGCGACGGCGGTTGCGGCCATTGTTCAAAAATCCCGCAGCCGTCGAAGCCGCGTTGTCTCAATCGTGACAGAAATCCGCGCAATCCCGCGTCATCAGAGGCGGAAGGCCCGGTGAACAACGTCAGGTGACTGTCGCGGTCGCCGAAATTCTCGTGCAAATGCAGATGGATGATGGGAACGCCCGCCGACAGTTGGTCGAGGAATTTCCAGTAATCATTCTGCGTGGCTGCGCAAGCGTTGGCGTGGCCCAGGTCAAAGCACATTCCCGCGTGGCTCACCGGATGCCCCTGATCGCTGGCCAGCAGGCCGAACAGCGAATTGAAATCTTCGGGCCGGCTGTGAACTGTGTTTTCGAGCGCCAGTTGCAGGCCCGTCTCGGCGGTCGCCAGCAGCGTCGGACCAATCGCACCGGCAAATCGTTCCACGCCCTGCGATGCGTCCAGATGGATGTTCAGCAGCGTCGCTCCAATGTCCGACGCAAATTCGACACTGCTGTAAAGCCGGTCGCTTTCGGGGTCGTGCAGAGGATTGAATTCCAGCGAGGCATGGACTGTGAGACGGATGCCATGCCGTTGGGCCGTGTCGCGGATGTAACGACGTGTTTGCGAGTCCAGTTCGCGTTCGTCCCAGCCTCCGTTGCCGGACGGGCCGCGATCTGGAAAGAATTCGAACGCAGCGAACTTGTTCGCCACTGCGAACTCGAACGGTTCGAACAACGGCGCGGCGAACGCCGTTTGATTGCCAGGCCGGAGCGCGACCGCCCGCGCTCCGGTCGTGTTGGCGTCGTCCTTGGTGTTGCTGCCTTCCTTCGTCATTCGGATTTCGTCATTCGGTATTTCTTCACGCCAGCCCCACCTGTGGCCGGGTTTGCACGACGAAGAATTTACCTTCGACACAAGCGCCCTCGATGTCCTGCGGCGAACGGAACGCGCGTTCCACGGCAAGTCCGACATTGGCGATGTAGGACAGCACGTCGGTGCGGAACGGCTCGTTCCATACCAGCGGGTCATTGGAATAATCCAGCGTCACTTCGCGCGGTGAATGCAACAGCACGCTGTCGTAAAGGCCGGCGCCGGCGTAGCCTTCGAGGTCCTCGGCGTTGGAGTCCGAACGGAAAATCAATCCACCGCCGAACAACCCGATGCTTTTGCTGGGATAACCGAGCACGGTGGGAGTGCGGTCAGTCTTGTCCGCCACAAAACTCAACGCGCGGCCCGGATGATTGCCGACGAGCGTTTCGCCAAGGCCGGCGACGACTTCGGCGTAAATCTCGTCGGGATCGTTGTTGAAAGGGTTGACAGTGTGGATGACGAAGGCGTATTGCGCGGGCACGACTTCCTGGATGAGAACGGCCATCTGGACGGTGTGATGCGACACGCGATTGGCCTGACGGCTGAAGAACGCGCGGTCGTTCCACTTGGACGCCCACACCTGCGCGACGCGGCGAGCGGCCAGCTCCCAGTCCTCCGGCAACGAAAGCCCCTCGGCCTTCATCGTCTTTTCCAGCATCGCGATCAACGCATCGGGCAGGCGCACCTGCTGGATGCAGTCGCGAAGTTGCGGCAGAACGGTTTCAGGGTCGGTCTCAACTTTCGTGAGCAACTCACGATGGCGCGAGGCGACGTCGCGATTGATGGCCTCCTTCAACATCTGATCAAACGCTCCGAACGGCAACGCCACCGAACGCGGCGCGTGAATCCAGTCCGGCAACGTCTCTGTGAGCGCCCGCAGATTGTTGGATTTGCCGCCGACGAGCCCAGGCTCGAATTCCACGCAACGCAGCGGGCGCGCGGACACATTGGGCCGGACATTGATTATGGGCGCGGGCAGTCGCGGCTTCTTGTTCTCTTCAATGACGCCGGGACTGTCGTCAATCGTCACGTCGCCCGCAGGCGTCACCCGCAATCGCACCGCGCGGCTTTGCAGCGTCTTGAGTTTCTCGAACACCGCCGTGTCGTAGCACGTCGCAAAGAGCAGTTGCGCGTTGCGCGCCCGGACGGCCACGTGCGACACCAGGTCCACGGAACTGGGGGTGATCACGGCGCGAACGCCCTCCGGCGGTTCTTCGTCGCCGGAAACCTTTTCTGCGACGATGACCGTCGGCAGGCCGTAGCGTTTGGATTGAACCTCGCGCAACGTTTGGACGACCTCCACAAAACCGATGGCCTGGCTGGGGCTGATGACCTGCCAGTTGCCAAGTTTGGCGGCGCGGCGGAGCAGGGGATCGAGATGTCGGATGAGCAGCGACAATACAAACGCGGGCCGACCGCGGATGACTTCCTCCGAGAACAATTTCCTCGCCCATTCATCGGCGTTGAACGCCATGCCGAGCTTGTCGGCGATGGGCTGCAATTCCTTGTAGGCAAAATCGGTGGCGTCGGCCACGGCGCGTCGCAACCGGTCCAGTGTGGCCTTGGCGTGCAAAGCCCAATCCGCGCTGAACCGGGCGGATTCCGGCAGCCGCTGCCATTCGCGCTGGCACTGGCCGAGTTCGTCATTGGCCGACGTGACGCGCACGTTTTCGAGGACGGCGGTGACAAGTCCGACGAGTTGTTCGCCCGCAATGCCCGTGTGGACGGATCGTTCGATGACCATTCGCAACGCGTCCTCCAGCGCGAGGTCCAGATACAACATTTCCCGCACGTGGCCGGTGTCGCCGTCGTGTTCCAGCTTCGAGGCGAGGTTCTGTCGCACGAACGTGATGCTGCGGGCCAGGTCGATGATGGACGCGCCCGGATTCGAGAACTGATGCCGCACAAAATTCAATGCGTCCCGCGCCGGGCCGTCGAGCAGGTGACCGACGGTGTTGGACGCCGTTTCCAGGTCCGTGGCGGAATGAACGGATTTGAGCAGCTTGAGATAATTCTCGAAATCGTGGATCAACGCGTCCCTCAGATGACCGTGAAATTCGGGATTCGTCGTGATCGGCCTGTCGAAACCGGCAAGCCGTTCCCGGG
>DAOLDN010000349.1:0-4367 GCA_035327385.1 Verrucomicrobiota bacterium
CTCAGTGTCAACGCCTGTTGAAGCGACGGGATCGCCTCGGAGGCTTTCCCGACGTTCGCCTTCACCGCCGCGAGATCAAACCAGACTTCAGGCTCGTTGCCCATGACGTTGGTCATTTTTTCCAGCGTGGCTTCGATTCGGTTCCATTTGCCCATCTGCACGTAGGCCTTGAAGATGGTCATGATGACGTCAGCGTTGGCGGCGGGGTTGTTGAGCATGCGTTCCAACACCTGATCGGCCAGTTCGGTCTGTTGCATCTGCATGTAGGTGGAGGCGAGGTCAAATCCGGCTTGGAAATTGGTGGGCTGGGTGCGCACGGTTTCCTCCAGTTGCTGGAATCGGGTTCGGGACTGCTCCATTTGCGCGGAGTTCTTTTTGAAATCACGCAACCGGTCCACAAGGTCCTTGGCAGCCGCGTTGAACGGATCAAGCTTCTGGCAGGTCTGGGCCACGAGCAACGCGTCGTCCAGACGGTTGAACTGGAGCAACAGGTTCACGTAACGGAACACGGCTTCCGGACTGTACGGGCAGAAGGCAAACGCCTGGCGCAGCGCGAAGTCCGCCTCCTTGGCGACGCGGTTGTACTCGTCCGCCGTCTTGGGGCGGTATTCCGGCGGGCACTGCGGACTGAGCCTCCACGCATAGACGCCGGCGATGGAACTGCGAAGTTTTGAAAACGCCTTCTGCGCCTGATCGTCGCGGGCGAACATTCGCTGGCCCGGCGTCAGCCCGCTCCAGTCATGCCGCAAATACACCTTTTCCACGAATTCGACGATGTTCGACACCGGCGTGTCGTAGGTGACGACGTTTGTTCCGATGAGCCTTCCAGAGAACTGCGACCAGAAATCGTGGTCTTTGGACATGACTTCCTCGGGCAATGTCGGCAACGGCTGGCGATTGATCTTCATGATGACGCCGAACGGCGTGAGGTGCGGATACATCCACTCCAGCGGGAAGCTTTCCTCAACAAAGAATTCATTGTCCGGGTTCGCGTCGAACATGACCTTGGTCAGCAGTCCGTTGATGGACATGACGGCGACCTGGCCGGAAACCTGCACCTTGCCGTCCTGGAGCTTGACGTCTTCGCCGGGTTTGAGCTGGCCGGTTTCGGCACGACGTTGAGCGTCGCGAATGTAGTCGTCGAAACAACGCTGCGAGTCCATCGGCGAGGCGATGTAGATCTCACGGTCCGGATAGACACCGCCGGGGCTGCGCGCGATTTCCGGAAAGGCCTGTTCCAACAGCAAACGCGTGAGACGGATGTTGGAAAAGTCGGACGGCGCTTGTTTGATGAAAGCGCGGAGATAAGGCGTGACCGGAACTCCATCGGCGGCGAGTTTGGATTCGACCTGCGACGCGGCCCTGTCGAGTTCGGCGTCAATCTGCCGGACGCGTTCCTTGGCCTGATTTTCGAGGCTTTCGATTTGTCGCACGGCTGATGCGCCAAGTTGCATCTGGGCGATGCGGCGTTTTTCAGCCTGAATGGAGTCAAGGTTGAAGGTGGCTTTCCAACGCTGGTCCACGAGGTTGGTCAGTGGTTTGTTGTCGTAAAGGCCCTTGCCGAGCAGCGGATTGAGGTCCTTCGCGAGTCCCTCGCGCAATTTCTTTTCGTTGTCACCGGACAACAGTTCGCGTGTTTCCGGAGTCAGCGCTCCGTAAAGCTCGCGCGCGATGCCATTGGTCTGGGCGCGAAGTTTGGAGGCGAACGACCTCACGTCCGCAAAATCCGATTCCTGGAAATAGGAACTGCCGACGCGGCGTTTCTTCTCGATGGATTCCCCAAGCCCGGTGAAGAACCTGTCCAAAGGAGAAAGCATGCGCGCAACGAAATTGGTTTCCCAGTTCTCCTGCTTTTCCTTCGGCGAACGCACCAAGTCCTGGAAGAACGGCGTGTCCAGGCCGCGGATTTTTTGGGCGCTGCGGTTGTAGTGCGCACGAATGTAATTGAGATACGTGCCGTCGGCCAGCGCGTTCTGGGTGATGATATAAACGTCGCGCCTGTCAAAGTCGGGATCGGTGTTCTTCTTCGCGGAAGGCGGGATGAAGCTCTCGCAGAAAATCATGTAGGTGGGACAGAAACGGCCCGGATCGGTGCCGCCGTAAAGGACGGCGTTGCGGGTCATCTCCGGGTAGATCGGATTGCCGTCCTTGTCGTGGAACGGCGGCGTGAACATGTCGTGCCCGAACCAGTAGCCGAACATGTGGCCGCGTTGTTCGTTGTCGGCCCAGTGCGAGAGCACTGAATACAGGGGCATGGTGGCGAAGATGGCCAGCGTGATCGCCAGCGGAGCGCGATGACGCCAGATGCCAATGGCCACAAGAAAGACAATGGTCGAAGCCAGCAGGATGAGTCCCGCGTAAATGGGCAGCGCGTACTGGCCGGGATTGAACGCGGCGGCGAGGTTCGCGAAGCTGAATTCGGAAAAGACTTGCTCTGTCTGGAGAATGACGGAATAGACTGCGAGCAACGCGGCCACGGCCCCGCCCACGGCGCAGGCCATTCGAAAGCGCGAGTATTGCGTTGCCATGTAGGCGGCGATCAACGTGAGGCCATAGCCGACGCTCATGGCGACGAGAACGTGCGACGCGGTGAAGAAGACGCGATTGAGGCTGATGGACTGACGATCCTGTCCCGGATTGAGCAGCACCACGAGGAACGGACCGAGGCACAGGTAGATGGCGATCACGCCCAGCATCCACGCGCGTTCGCGGGCCTGCATCCTGCGGTAGAAGAAAAACATCACCAGCGCGATGAGCAGATAGACGAGATTGAATTCCTCGAACATGCCCTGGAGGTACATCCACATCTGCTTGGAATAGGTCGCGATGAAACTGAAGAACACCGAGATTGCGTCGTCGCCCGAACCGGACGTGGGCCGAATCTTGTCGTACTGGCCGCGGGTGAAGGCGTGAAAGAAACCTTCCACCGTGCGCGGATAACCCCATTGCATGGGCGGGTTGGTCATGCCGGCCAGAGGCATGTAGAGGTAGAACGCGCAGCCGGCAAGCCAGCTCGCGCCGCAACCGAGTGTGACGAGCCATTCCCTGGAATACTTCCGGGTCATCCGCACCAGCGCCAGGAATCCTATGGCGGCAGCGATGGCCACCACGGCAAGCATGCCCAGATTGCCGGTTGAGCCTCCGAATCGCGAAACGAAGTTTGTCGCCGCGCCAAAGAACAGCCCCACCGCTCCAAAGGCGGCGACCATGACGAGGTTTCGTCCCAATTCGATGCCCTCGAGCTTGGTTTTCACGCACAACCAGATCCAGGTGGCGACCGAGAGGATGCCGACGGTGTTGAAGATGATGAACACGGGCGTGTTGCTGGTCAGCGTGGAGGGTCTGAGAACGAAGCCTGCGATGTACAGCATCGTATTCCAGAAGAACAGTTCGCGCGCCAGCTTCGGCTGGGTGACGATCACCAGCACCTCCATGCCCAGCACGGCGACGAGCAACGATTGATGGTTGTTGAAACAGATGCCGTGCATGAAGAACGCCAGCAGCAGGTAGCGGTATTGGTGCGGCGCGTACACCCAGCGTAACAAAAACACCAGCACTCCCATCAACGACAGCACACAAAGCGAATACACCTCCACGATCACGGACTGGCTCCACATGAACCCGCTGAAACCCAGAAGTGTTCCAGCCACGAATCCCGACACCACGCAGATGGCGTTTTCCCATTTGCGGTCGAAATCTTTCAGATCGGAAATGCCCTCGATCATCATGCTGCTGCCGCGAGAGACGAGAAACGCGAGCAATCCGCAAGACAACGCACCGGCAAAGGCCGACGCCACGGCCACGCGCCAGGCGATGTTCGAGAACGGCAGCAGTTCCGTGAACAGCCACGTGTAAAGCGTCCACACCGGGTAGCCGGGCGGATGCGGGATGCCAGCGTAAAATGAGCCTACGGCCAGTTCGCCGGAGTCCTCCAAACCCAGGTCCGGCGAAAGTGTCAGCCAGTAACCGACCATCACGACCAGCGCGGTGATGAAGAACGTGAACCAGTCAACACCGCGAAACAGCGGCGGAGTGTGCGTGGGCGGCGGTGGAACGGAAGGTTTTTGCTCAGGCGCGGTGGTTGCGGCCTGGGCCTTTGTGTTCTGCAATTTTACTTTGCTCATCTTTGGTCCAACCCGTCACTGTTCCCGGGAAAAAGGACGCTTACTAGAATTGAATTCCCCCCCGTTTGTCCATTCAAAAGTGTCCCACCGGTTCTGCTGGCGGTCGAAGCTCCCGGCCAGATACGGCGCGTAATTCTGGTTGCTGAGGCTCATCGCCGCCAGTTCGCCCTGCGTGGTGGCGACCGAAAACCCCACGGGCTGGCGAGTCAACGTCAACGCCACAAATACGCACGCCGCCGTCGG
>DAOLDN010000350.1:0-4348 GCA_035327385.1 Verrucomicrobiota bacterium
AGCACGACGACGGCGCGGCTGGACGGCGAGGCCAGCACGTCAATGGCGGTGAGGATGTACCAGTGCCGTGTCTTGCTCGCCGACGGCATGCTGGCCGCGGACAGTGTGTCGCCCGGCTGGATGAACGACGTTGTTCGCGAGCCGGGATGACCGTTAATGGTGGTGGCGGAAATATCGCCGAAATAAGTGCTGATGGCGACGTTGGTCAACGGTGGCAGGTTGAACTCGATGGGATCGGAATAGATTGTTTCCCCGCGCGGAATGACCACGCCCGGAGCGCCGCGAAATGTGAGGGGCGTGTCCGTGGCCGTGTGGATGTCGCCATTGCCGCCGCTGGCCGAGGCGGGGGCCAGCGCGATGCGGGCGGCGTTGATGGCGACGGAGTTGGTTCCGTAGGCGTTCGAGAACTGCACGCGCAGATGTTTTCCGCCGATGCTGGGCCGCACGAACTGTCGCAGCGTGCTGTGGGCCAGCGGCACCGGAGGCAGATTGTTCGGCTCGGTCAATTGCGGCGCCGTGCCCCAGGTGGTGACCCATTTGCCGTCGTCGGCGGATGAACGGGTCGCGGCGAGAATGAAAATAATCAGGCCTGCGGCCAACAGTGGCCGCGCCGTTGCGGCGGCGATGACACGATCCTGGTGTTCCGACGGTTTATGATTTGTGGAGAGTGATGGATGGATTCTCATGATGGATGTCACGGTTCAGTCAGTGATGTCGAGCCGGTCGTTGAGGCGGAGGGGGTCGAAGTCCGCAAAGCCGCCGGGCGTTTTGGTTGAAAAATTGAACAGGCCGAAACGATAGCCCATGAAGTGCGGCAGCGTGTAGCTCATCTTCAGTTCCGTGCCGATGGGTTTCCATGTTTGACCATCGAGGCTGTAATAGAAACGCGCCTTGTCGGTCCGGTTCTTGAAATCGCACTCCGCCCTGAGATGGACGGTTGTTTGTGACAGCGGCACGCGCTCCACTTCGGCGGGCTGGCCGGAGCCGGCGTTGATCATCACCAGATAATTCGTTTCACCCTGGGATTTCACGCCGATGAGGCCGTAATTCTTTTGCAGCAGCGCGAGCCCCGCGAAGTCACCGTCCTTCATCCCGCTCACGTCAACGGCGGTGGTGGCGGTGGATTCGGGGCCGAACGTGCGCTGGGTGAGTGTGTTTCGGGCGGAAAGGAAATCCCCGTCCACGCGGCCCGTGGCGAGCCGCAGGAAGCCGGGTCTGGCCGTCAGCGACCAGAGTGTGTTGTCGGGATTGTGATTCCATTGCCAGACGATAGGCAACGCGGGTTCGCCGGCTTTGCGGTCGAATTCATCCGAGGCGACGATGCCCGGCATGAGGCTCTTGTTTGGCGGCAGGTTCAGCGTATCGGGCACTTTTCCATCCACGCCGAGCACGGGCCATCCGTCCTCCCATTTCATCGGCACGAGGTACGGGATGCGGCCCACAGCTCCGAAATCGCGGAACAGATACGCGAACCAGTCGCCTTGAGGCGTGTCAATGATGCAGCCCTGGGCCACGCCCTTGTCCTGCAAACCCAGGCGACCTTCCCATGGCCCAGTGATTTTGTCCGCGCGATGAATCACCACGGTGCGCATTCCTCCGCGCGGCCAGCAAATGTTGAACAGGTAATACTTCCCGTTCACCTTGAGGAGTTGCGAGCCTTCGGCTGGCAGACTTACGTTCATCGTCACAACGGAGTGGGCGTTTGTTATTACCACCTCGTTGAAGCCGCCCTCCTTCAATCCCGACAAATCCTCGTTCAACTCAACCAGCCGGAGATTCCCAACGCCGTAGAGCATGTAAACGCGCCCGTCGTCATCGAAGAACAGCGAGTGATCATGCAACGAGGGACGAAACGTGTTTTGGATCCACGGTCCCTTTTCAATGTCCCTGGTCCGGTAGATGTGTGTCCGGCCGGACGTGCTGGAGAAAGTCGTCACGTAAAAAGTGCCCTCGTGGTAACGCAAGCTGCTGGCCCAGGAACCAGCGCCATAGGCAGTCCGTCCGTTTTGCAGCGTCAGCGCGTCGTTGTCTGCGAGGGTGTCGTACGCATACCCAATGAGTTCCCAGTTCACCAGATCGCTTGATTTCATGATGGGCAACCCCGGGCTCATGTGCATGGTGGTGCTGCTCATGTAATAGGTGTCGCCCACGCGGACAATTGCGATGTCCGGCACGTCGGCGTGGATGACGGGGTTGCGGGCGGTGTCGGCGAGCGCGGGCGCGGCAGCGGTCAGTGCCGCGACTGCAAGCCGGGCCAGGAAGGCGGAGGATGATTTCATGAACGGGTTGCGTTCAACGTTTCAACGGACAGCGTCCGCGTCAAGCGTCATTGAAAGGTCCAGTGATCCAGATTCAACAGCGGCTGGTCGCCGCCGGTGAATTTGAGATACAGATCCTGCACGCCGTTGGCGCCGGAGACGTCGCACGAGACGTCCTTCCACGTTTGCCAGTCGCCAGTGTCGGACACCTTGCAGGTGCCGATGAGTTTTCCGTCCGGGCTGCCGAGTCGCAGTTCGATGTTGCCGCCTTGTCCGGCGCTGGCGACGCGGGCCAGAAATGTTTTCGCGCCGGCGGCCCCGAAATCCACGCCCACGACGCGCACCCAGTCGCCGTTGTGGAGATCGGTCAGGTTCATACCCCCCTGGTTGCACGGCTGGGTTTCGACGCCGTGCTGGGCGTTGAAGGTTTCGGCTTCGACGCGGGCGAAGGGATTGAGATGGCCGATCTGGGCGACGCCGTTGGTGGTGTATTCGACTCGTTTGATCGAGCCGTCGTCGTTGAAGGCCATTTCTTCAATGGCCAGGTTGCGGCGGAAGCCCGTGGGGATGCCGGCGTCCCTGGCAACGATGCGGTTGTGATAGACATGGTACCAGCGGCCCTTGAACCGGAACTGGGCGGAATGGTTGTTGTTGTTGCTGTTGAGCGGCGGCTGGGCGGCGACGACACCGCGGTAGGTGAATCCGTTGGTGGGATTGTCGCTGGTCATGTAATCAATCCTCATCTGCGCCCGCGGCGTTGTGGAGTAGGTGAAGTAGTAAACGTCCTTGATCTTGAAGACCCACGCGGCCTCGAAAAAATTCGTGGCGTTCATTTTGATGACGTCGCCGTCGAGGCTGATCATGTCACGATTCAATTTGGCGACGCGGACGTTGTTGTCGCCGTTGCCGCCGAAGTAGAGGTAGGCCTGACCGTCGTCGTCAATGAACGCGCCGGGGTCGAATAGCCACATGTTGCGCGCGGGCTGGACTCCGGGCGTGCCGTGGGTGATCAGGGCTTTGCCGAGCGGATCAGTGAACGGGCCAACGGGAGTGGGCGCGGTGGCGACGCCGATGTTCGCGCCGCCATTGCCGAAATAGAGGAAAAACTTCCCGTCGCGCTCGATGGCCGCCGGCGCCCAGGTTTTCTTTGCCCAGGTGGTGCTGTCCTCGGCGCGGAAGACCGAGCCGTGGTCCGTCCAGTTCTTCATGTCGCTGCTGGAAACGCAGATGACGTTCGGGATGTTGTAGCTCCCTTCCACGGGACTCTCGTCGTCGTTGGAGCAGTAGATATAAACGCGGTCCTGGGTGACCAGCGAACTGGGGTCGGCCAGGTACCGGTGTGAAACGATGGGATAATCGGCCATCAACCGGGCGGTCAGGGCAGTCAACGTGACGAGGCCGACGAAGGTGGCGAGGTGTGGATGTTTCATGGAATCGTTTTGATGTGCGCCGGCGTGCTTCCTGGATTCAGGGAGCGTAGGAGCGATAGAACCGGTTGGTGGTGTTGTTGTCGTTGTCGGTGAATAGCCACGCGCCGTTCGAGTCGGCGACATTGGTGGATACGTTCTGCCAGGATTCGGTTGAGGCCGGGTCGAGGGTGGATTGGATGATGTTGAGCGAGTCCGGCGCTCCCTGAAACTGCAGGGTCACGCCGCTTTCCGGATCGGAAACGATGCTCGTGATGATAGCGGGCGAGAGGGGCAGCGGCAGGTTGAACACCGTTCCCACACCGCCGGGGCCGGCGCTGAAGGTTGTGCCGTAAAGCGCATTGCCGTGACGCAGCACTGGCGCGACCGGAAATGCTCCGTCTGTGTTTGTGCCGCCGCTCAACGCGGAGAAACTGTGGATTGTCCCGAACTGAGAACCGCCGGGATGGAACGAGAAGACCGTCCCTGCCGCACCATCCCCGCCGGCGGAAGCCGTGCCATACAACACGCCGCCCGACATTGCCAAAGGCGCAGCGGGCGATGCTCCGCCGGCATTGGTGCGCGTGATGGGGTCGGTCGCGGAAAAGTGGTGCAGCACGGTGAAGCCGGGGCCGTTGGTCTGGATAGAGAAAATCGTCCCGCGTCCGCCATGACCGCCGGTGA
>DAOLDN010000351.1:0-4338 GCA_035327385.1 Verrucomicrobiota bacterium
ATGTCCTGCGCGGCGGTGTAACCGAGGATGTAACGCGACGCGGCGGCGGGCGCGACGTTGCGAATCTTGCGACCGATCACAATGGCCAGTTCCGCCTCGTAATCCGTGCGATGATCTGGGAACGGAATCTCAATCTTCCCGCCGTCCGGCAGCAACGATGTGTTGGCCTTGAACCAGAACAACGGCTCTTTGGGCAGCGCCTTGCCCGTTTCGCGGGCGTGGTCGGCATAGTTCAATCCCACAGCAATCAATTTGGACGGCGCGACCGGGGTCAACGTGCGAACGCCCTTTGCGGGGGTGGGCTTGCGGTCGAAGGATGGCGACCCGAAGATGTCCCCTCGAAGACGATACAATTCCCCCTCCACGACCTTTGCGTGAAAGATGTCGTCGCCCTTCTGAAATCGGCCTATGGCAGCCATAAGCGTGGCGCGAGCCTAGCAAACGCGGATTCGCCGCGGCAAGGTCAAAGGCGCTGCCATCGGCGTTTGGAGACGTTCGGAATCCCTCCGGTAGTCCTGTCAAAACGCGCTTGCAAGCGCCGTGCAAATTGAATAACTCTGGCCGCACTCACACGCGCCGCAACAGCGTGTGAGATCAGAAGTTCAGTGGCAAAAGAAGAACCAATTGAATTGACCGGCTCGGTGACGCAGGTGTTGCCGGGCACGATGTTCCGTGTGGCCCTTCCCAACGGCCATGAGGTGCTCGCCCATATTTCGGGCAAGATGCGCAAAAACTTCATCCGCATCAGCGTGGGCGACCGGGTCAAGGTGGAAATGTCCCCGTACGACCTCGGCAAGGCGCGCATCATCTATCGCGAAGCCTGATTGCCGCCGCGCCACTGACCGGCCGTGCTCTGCCCTCTCAAAAGCCGGGCGAATCTTCATTGTGAACAAGATTTTCGTGCAAACCGTCCGCCGCGACGGTAAAAGACATCCGCCAAACCGACACGGTTATTTGCATGAAATCCAGACGCGCCTTCACGCTGATCGAACTGCTGGTGGTCATTGCCATCATCGCAATTCTTGCGGCCATGTTGTTGCCGGCGCTGGGCAAGTCAAAAGACAAAGCGAAAAGCGTCACCTGCCTGAATAACCTCAAACAATGGGGCGTTGCGCTGCATTTATATGCCGCCGCGAATAGCGACCTGTTGCCGCCTGAAGGTTTTGCCAATCCGCCCAGAGTACCAACGGGATCCACGCATACAAACAGTTGGTATGTGCTACTACCAAAAACGATTGGATTGCCAACGTATTACGACATGCCTTGGCGAACGAATGACACTTTTGATCTGGGCCGATCTATCTGGATTTGCCCCTCAAACACGAACAGGAGTAATGGCAACAATCTTTTCCACTACTGCCTAAATGGTCTCCTTGATGGCACTGGCTCAAATGATCGTCCTACGAGGACAACTCAGTTCAAGAATCCAGCCCTGCTGGTTTATTTGTTTGATAATAAGAACCGCCCAGGGGTTCACGCAGATCTTGGCAATCCGGGTAATTTCATTCACACAAATGTGCATAACAAAGGGGCGCACTTTCTGTTTCTAGATTCCCACGTGAAACGATTCAAAAACTCGGAATACTTTGACTTTTCAATCGGCAAGGCTCGCACAGACAATCCTGAAATCGTCTGGGTTCCGTAACGGAAGTCTGTGTTCGTCACCTCCACACCCACGTCAACAACGGCGCGACGGCCAGCGCTGGCAGGTAGTCCGCCAGTTCCACGCGTTTGACCTCGAAAATGACCAGCCCCACCGTGCAGACAACCAGCCCGCCCACGCCATTGACGGAATCCAACAGGCTGTGCTCGCGCAAAAAAGGTTCGGCGTGAAGATGGCAGAACAGAATGATCGCGAATTGAAAAACGAACACCGGCAGCGCCGACAGCATCGTGCCCCAGCCGAACATTCTCACAAACCCCATCATCGCCAGCCCGTCCATCACGGCCTTGACGGCAAGGATGTAAAAATAACTCGTGCCGCCGGGCCCGGTCGCCAGTCCGTCATGGATCGAACCGAGAATTCCCAGCGGCGCGGCGCAGAACAGGATGGCGCAAACGTTGAATCCGCTGGCGAACCGCTGCGGATCGTCGGGACGATTTCGCTCAATCAATTTTCGGGCGTGCGACCCCAGGTGATTCGACGCCTTTTGCAGGCGCATCAACCGGCCAAGCCACTTGCCGATGATGATCGCCAGCGCGGCAATGACGACCTGTTTCAAAATCGAAAGCGCAGGTCCGTTGAAACTGATCCACACCAGACGCAGTCCGAAGAAGATTGTGCCCAGACCGAGTCCGAGTTTGAGGAACGCCTCGGATTGGGGCGACATCGCGCCGCCGCGACGTTGCGCCAGGCCGATGAGGCCGCCCAGGAGAATGCCCGCCGCGTTGAGAATTGCGCCTGTCATTGGCCAGACTGAATCATGCCGCGCGCCTCGTGAGAAGCGCAAAGTGAAAAACTGTCTGGCGTGGTCACGTTGACAGAATCCAAATCCCTTCGCGTAATGCCTGCGAACTGGCCCCTCATTGGCGGTGCAGTAACTTGTTGGTCAAAATACTCACCGTAGGATTTGACATCCCGGACGATGAAATGAGGTCAAGACCGCTGAAAAACAGAGGAGGAAAATCCACGTGGATGGCTCGGGAATTGGTATGACCTGGACTGCGTCAAGATAGGTTACGAGTGCAGTGCTGGAAGCAGATTGTCGGACCATTAATTCCGTGGAAGACGAGACAGCAATCACATCGAAACTGCCGTACACCCAATTGTAGTTAAGTCCGTTGCCGGTTGTGTTTGGACTCGTCCAAGGCACGATTCCAGCAACTGACCCTCCCCACTTCATTTCCATGATCGCCATCTGTGGAAATCCTGAGTAGCCGGCAACGGCGAAAGAAATGCGATATAACTGTCCTGGAATCGTAGTTAACGTTTGAGTGATGAAGTAACCGTTGTAACGAAGAGCGACGAAGTTCTGCCCGTCTGCTGCCTGCTCGAAACCCAATTCTGAACCGCAAAAACCCGTCCACGAAGGGGGCACAACTTCCTCATAACTATGTATAGCAGTATCCCCCGGGGAAGCGGTGGTCTCAAAGCTCCCGTTTTGTACAATATTCGGCGGGCCTGGCGTGAAATTGCCCTGTGCTCGCAATTCAAACAGTTGAGATTTTGCTGCAAAGAAAACAATAAAAATACATGACCGGATGATTGTGAGTCTGATTTTCGTATTCATACTGTGCCCCACTCTGATGCGTTGACCCATTGTCGCCTACCTACGATTAGTGCCCACCGTCGGAGACGCCCGGTAGTTTGCAGGCGTTGCGAGCAATGATGCCGAACTAGTTGTTTCTCCAGCGGGCGGCAGTCACTGCATCGCCTTCCAATGAACAGTTTATCGAATGAATTGATAGGATTGTATGCTTGACTTTAATTCCAAAGGGTTGCGTGTGCAAGCCGTAGTTCGGGATCATGTCCCGTTGATCGAAGAGGGGGTGTGCGGCGGTTGAACTAGTGGGTGTGACAAGTTCCGCTCAAGCCCGCAGCATTTTTTCCAGTGATTCGAACAATTCCGCCTGCCCCGGCAGATGCGTGGAATGACCGTCGGTCGTGACAAGCCCAAAGCCGTCGCCGTAGGCCGGACCGTTGGCGACGCAAATGTCCGTGAGACTTTCGCGCAATTGCCGCTGCGCCGAGGCGACCACGTCGGCGCGTTTGCCGTCCACCTCATATTTCCATCCCGCCAGGAACGCCGCCGGAAACCACGCCCGCAACTGGACAATGATCTTGGGAGTGGGGATCAGTTCCGCCAGCAACGCGCCGTCGCGAGTGGAGATTTTCCCGGACTTGACCTCGCGCAATTCCCCGCTTGCGTCGCGCACCCAGACTTTGCCGAATGAAAAATCACTGACCGCCGCCGCGTGAAAAACCGCCTGAACGTTTTGGGACGACAACGCCTGGAGCTGCTCGCGCAGGTTGGCCGTCGTGGAAAATGTCTCCACCCGGTGCGCCCGCCGTTCACCACAGTAGGTCGCCTGCTGTCCAACAAACAGCGTCACATGATGACCGCTTGCGACCAGAAATTTGGACAGTTCCACGCCGAGCCGGCCCGTGGAAAAATTGGTGATGCGCCGCGCTCCATCCAGCGGCTCAAACGTCGGTCCTGCGGTGACGATGCAGTTCATGGCAAAAATCCTAGAACATCAGCGCGTGCCGTGCCACGGATTTTCCGAACATTGAGGCAATTCAAATTTGGTGCGGAGCGCCGGCTTGCAGCCGGCTTTGGATTGGGAAAAGGCGGGAACCGTCCGCATTTCCGAACGCTTTAAGCCGATTACAAATCG
>DAOLDN010000352.1:0-4329 GCA_035327385.1 Verrucomicrobiota bacterium
AATTCAATTGTTGAATTACACGACATGGCGTCATGGCGGGCCTGCGGGTGCATTATGAAACGTGGGCCAATCTGGAGAATCTCGGTGACGACGACCGCCGAGGCCGAGGACGCCGTGTCCGAATTGTTGTCCGCCGTCTTCCACGAGCCGGCGTCGGCTTACACGGATGCTGAAACGCGCGTGACAGTCGTCCGCATCTATTGTCCCGACGAGCCGTCACATCTCGATGAGAAACGCGCGGCGCTTCGTCACGGATTGCAGAGAATCGCTGACTGCGGACTTTCGATTGGCGCGGCGCGCATTTCCATCGGCAGGATTCGCAACGAAGATTGGGCGGAGTCGTGGAAGCGCCATTTCAGACCGATCGAGATAGGCGATAAACTGCTGGTCAAGCCCAGTTGGAGCCGGCGTGCGCCGAAGAACGGCCAGGCTGTGGTGGTGCTGGATCCGGGATTGAGTTTTGGAACCGGCCAGCATCCGACCACGGGTTATTGCCTGCGCGAGCTGGTGCTGATGCGAAAGGAGGGAACGGCGCAGTCGTTCCTGGACATTGGCACGGGCTCCGGGATTCTGGCGATTGCAGCGGCGAAGCTGTGCTATTCGCCGATACGCGCGTTTGATTTCGATGCCGAGGCGGTGCGCATCGCCAGGGCCAACGCGCGGCACAATCGCGTGTTGCACAAGATCCGACTGAATCGCGGCGATATCACGAGGTTTTCGACGGCGGGCAGTGCGCGGTATGATTTCATCTGTGCGAACCTGATTTCCAACCTGCTCATCGCCGAGCGGCAACGGATTGTACGGTTGTTGTCGGACGACGGCGTGCTGGTGGTGGCGGGAATTCTCAAGACCGAATTCCACCTCGTGCGCCGTGCCTATGAACAATGCGGTCTGCGGCTGGTCGCTTCAAAGTCGCAAAAGGAGTGGCGTTCAGGCACGTTCAAGTTTGCTGCCGCGCGTCACTCTGCAAACGCACGGAAGTAGCTCGACGATTGGCCGCCGGCTCCGTTCAACGGCAACAACTGCATCGCGCCGGTTCCGGTGACGTTGGTCCACGTTGCCCATGCGCCGGTTGGAGTGCCGTTGGTTTGAACCGTAAGTGTGCGTCCGCTTTCGCCGGTGAGTTCGATCAGCAGTTCGCCATTTTGATTGCGAATACCGAGAACGGGCGGTTGCGCTGGAGCGGCATCAGCGATGATGCGGAGATTCACGGTGCGCGTCATGTTGTAACCATGCGCATCTACCACCTGAAAACTGAAGCCTCCCAGCGCATCGACAACTGGCATGGGCGTGAACCGCGCCGTCCTGCCTGCGTTGATCAGTGATACAACTCCGTTGCTCTGCGTCAGCACCGAATACACGGGGTTGTTGTTGGTGAAACCTCTCGTCAGGGCGGTCAGGTCAATGTCCACGAACGAGCCGGCGTCGCACGCGGCGTGGGGCGTGGCCATCCAATTGATGTAATCCTCAAGGTTGGTGAATTCATCGCCGTCAGGGTCGCCGTTGGCATCGGAGAAATCGCCGGGCGCGGAACTGGGATTCAAACCGTGGATCATTTCCCACCAGTCCGGCAGGCCGTCATCGTCCGTGTCCCAACCCACCGGTCGCGTGACCGTTGGATACATGTTGCCCCAGCCGCCGACGTCGTTCTGTGAATCCGGCAGTCCCGGTCTTCCACTGATGCTGCCGGTGTAGGTGTAAGTGCCGCCGATGGTTTCACGGATGACGCGGGCATCGTGGGCATCAATCTGCGGCAGATTGCAGCCTACGTCGGACAAGACGCGTTTGTAGGCGTTGGTGACTTCATCAATGGTTGCGAACGAGGGGAAGAACGGTTGATTGACCCACGGGCTGTAGGGCGGATTTGAATTCTCCGGCAACGTGCCGCCGCTTTCGGTCGAAGTGGTTTTGCCCGCGGCCTGATTGTTGACCGTGAAGCCGCTTCCGACGCTGCCGCCGGGCGTCATGACATTACCTTCGAAATAATACTGTTGCGTGCCGGGGAAGCCGCCGTATTGGGCGTTGAGGGCGCGCGATTGTGTCGAGGCTGGGCCGGCCTTGTAATAATTGTTCACGAAGTTGACCTGATGCGCTCCGCCGTCTGTGGTGCGACCGCGCCAGTTATAGACGACGTTGTTGAAGATATCGAGTTTGCCTGCGTATCTGCCGCTGGCATCGAGGCCTCCGGCCAGGCTCCAGTTGCGGCCCTCGCAATGGGCCAGCAGGTTGTGATGAAAACTGGCGATGTCCCCGCCGATGCTGGCCGCGAAACCGTGGCTGGTTCCGGGGTCATAATTCTTGTGCCCGGCGATGTGCAGCGCCTCGGAGATCAGCACGCGTTGCAGCGTCATGTTCTTTGCGCCGCGAGAACTGATTTCCTCATCAATGCCCCAACTCACGGAGCAGTGATCCATGATGCTGTGATTGGCTCCGGCCATTCCCGAACCGTTGAGCGTGATGCCGGCGATGTCGCCCGGTCGCGAGCGAACGTAGCGGATGATCAAATCATCACCGCCGCTGACACCCAACTGGTTTTTTCTGACACAAATGCCGTTGCCGGGCGCGGTCTGGCCCGCGATGGTGATGTAACGGTCAGTCCCCGAAACGATGAGCGGCGATTCCAACGTGATCAGACCTGCGACATCAAACACGATGGTACGCGGACCGTAATTGCCCTTGATGGCGTCGCGCAGACTGCCGGGGCCGCTGTCGTTGAGATTCGTGACCTTCACGACCACACCGCCGCGCCCGCCGCGAGCGAAACGGCCATAGCCTTCCGCTCCGGGAAATGCCAGACGACGGATGCGGAGCTTCCAGAGATCGCCCTTGGTGACACCGTTGCCGCCGTCCACTTCGTCCACTCGCCAGAAGTAATCGAACTTGCTGGACAGGCCGGTGACGAGGCGATTGGTTGCGGTCTGAGTGCCGAGGAATTCCGGGGAGGCGACTGTGGCATTTCTGACGGCGTTGCTGTCGGTGCCGAAATAAACGTGATGCGAAACGGCCAGTGCCGCGGGTGTCCATGAAAGCAGAACGCTTTTGTCGGCGTCGGCGTCCACGTGTTCGTTGTTGTGCGCGGGCGAAGGTTTGTTGGCTTTGAACTTGAAGTCGGGCGTGTTGAGTTCAAAGCCGTTGATGCACGGTTGGGCGTCTGTGGCGGTGAAATCCGTGCTGGCTTCATACGTGATGACCGTGTCGGCGATGCCGTCGGATTCGAACTGGACAAACGAATAGGAGGCGTCGGCGTTGTTGGTCACGCGATTGCTGACGGGGAGGTTGGTGATGACCTGAACGCCGTTGACGTGGACGTGAATCGGGCTGAAGGACCAGTTTGCGGGGTTTTGCCACGTATTGTGCCAGGTGAGAAGCGTGTGCTGGCCGGCGGTCAGTCCGCTGATGGTCAGTTCGATGCGCGCTCCCGGGCCGCCCGAACCAGCGGTGTTGGCGATGTGCAACGGGGCGACTGTGATGCCGTCGTTGACAAGTTTTGCGTTCCAACCGGCTGTCGTGAGTCCGGCCGGGTAACGATCCGTGGTCAAGCCCGTGCCGACGGAGCCGCCGTGCCGAAAGACGAACGTCACATCATTGAATGTATTTGTGATGGCCGTGCCACCGGCGAACCAGATGCTGTTGGTGTTCCAAGAAGTGTAAGCGGGGTCCGCGGTTTCCGAGAGCGGACGGTTGTGGGCGTTGAGGTCCACCTTGATTTCCTGGGCGTTCAGGGTGGATGCAAGGCAGCAGGCGAGTGCGGCAACGAATACAGGCGAGTGCGACTTTTTGGGGTACATCTTGTTGTTGGAGGATGTTAATGACTTCTGAAATTTGGAAACGGCTCAATCTACGGCCACGCGGTAATGACGTTGGGTTTCAGAGCCGCCGCCGGTGTGTGTGAATTCGATGTTCGCGTTCGATCCGGCGATGGAGCTGCCTGCATTCTGCCAGTCGCCCGACGAAAGGCTGTCGCGGTATTGGAGGCGATAGGCGTGACCTTCGTGTCCATAAATCGTGACGTTGAAATTCGTTCCTGCGAGCGCCGGCGAGATCAATTCCAGTTCGCTGCGGTCGAGTATCGTTCCGTTGTTGACGAAGCCGGGCGGCAGCGAGCCGGTCCAGGAAATGAGATCGAGCGTGCCGTTGTTGGTGAACGTGCCGCTGACGCTCAATCCTGCCGGGCCAGTCAATCGCAGCGTGCCGTTGTTGACGAGATTGCTCGCGACGAGGCTTCCGCCGTTGCGGACGACCGATGTGCAGCCGGTGCCATTCTCGAATCGCGTCGCGATCTTCAGCCAGCCGTTGGTGATGTTCAGCGAGGCGTTGTTGATCAGGCGC
>DAOLDN010000353.1:0-4317 GCA_035327385.1 Verrucomicrobiota bacterium
GGGGTGGCTGTTGATAAATGGGACACCTTCCGGGCATGCGGGTGTCGAAATACGTACTGAGCCGGTCACTCAGGCATGCTTCGGCGGCGGCAAGCAATTGATACAAGTGCAGTTTCACAACGACGGCCCTGCGGCGTCCGAATTGGATCTTAAATTTCGAATGTATCAGACCAGCGGGAGCACGTTGATGCCGCTGACGGAAGTTCAATCGTGGAAAAGGCTCGCGGTGTTGCCGGAACAAACGGTGCTCCAATCATTGGAGATTGAATTCCCTGAAGTGCGAGGTGCGACGAGATTTCTGGTTGTCTGGTTTGACGGCGACAAGAAGCTGGGAACGGTTCCGGTCAATGTTTATCCGACCGGACTGTTGAAACCCTTGGCAGTGTTGGCGGGCACAAAGCCCCTCGGAGTAATCGACCCGGAAGGGCGATTGCAATCCGCGCTGGCCGGGTTTCAAATGGATCAATTGAAGGAAGCCGAGGATGTGACCAGCGCGGAGACTCGATTGATTCTCATCGCGCCGATGTCGCCAGAGAGCATTCCCGCCGGGATCGCATCTGCGCTCAAGAAAAAAGCATCCGACGGCTGCGCGGTTGTGTGGATACAACCTGCGACGGGTCGCCAGCCCGAGCTGTTGCCCGACGCCTACGTGGTCAACGAGGGGGCCGGCAAAATTGTTGTGGCGTCGGCATCCACCATTGCCGGGTTGCAGGATTCGCCACAGGCGCAACTCAATCTGGTGCGGCTCGCAGAACTGGCGGCCGGACACAAACAACTTGAATTACCGAATGCACCCTGACCCATCCCAACTACTGAACTCACAATTATGAAAATCAACATCCTGAATCTGTTCGTTGCCACTCTACTGGCTGCGACCCTCCCTGTTTCTGCAAATCCGCCACGTCCGAGCGTGGCGGTCTTTGACTTTGAATCCAAGGAGGAGGCTGTGAAGGACCTTGGAGCAAAGGTGGCAACGTTGCTCAGTGTGTACCTGTCCACGGACCCCAATCTCATCATGGTGGAACGCGCGGAACTGGAAAAGGCGCTTGGCGAACAGGAATTCGGATTGTCAGGCACCGTTTCTCAAGAATCTGCGGCCAAGGTTGGCCATCTGACCGGCGCGAAAATTCTTGTCACTGGCAAGGTGTTCAAGGTGGATCGGGACCTTATGATCGCGGCAAAGGTTATCGGGACGGAAACTAGTCGTGTGTATGGCGAGTTAAGCAAGGGGCCGGCAGGCGGTTCGCTCGATGATCTTGTTTCACAGCTTGCGCAAAAGATCTCCACAACGGTGAGCGCACGAACAGACACGTTGATCGCAAAAGAACCAACACGCGAAGATCGCGTGGAGGCCATCAAGAGCATCCTCAAGGACGCAAAGCGACCTGTTGTTCTCGTGCGGATCCCTGAACAGCATTTTGGCGGACCGGTGGTGGACCCCGCCGCACAAACCGAACTGGCGCTCATTCTGCAACAAGCAGGTTTTGAGATCGTGGATGAGAAATCTTCAAAGAAACCGGATATTGAAATCACTGGAGAGGCGTTCAGCGCCTATGGTACCCGGCGAGGCAATCTCATTTCCTGCAAGGCCCGCGTTGAGTTGAAAGCCCAAAGCCGCCTTGACGGCAGCATCATCGCCGTTGACAGGGAAACGACTGTGGCCGTTGACATTTCCGAGCAGACCGCCGCGAAGACGGCCCTGCAAAATGCGGCGGCTGACCTCGCTTCACGGCTGGCCCCAAAACTGGCCGGTGTTTCGACCGTCGCCAAAAAATAGTATGCCGATCAACCGCTGAATGTGATGAAAAACAAGCTCTTTATCTGGTGGACAGGCAGGATTGCGTTGGCGCTGCTGTCGGGTGTTGTTGTTTCGCACGGCGCGGAATCCAACGCATTGCGAATTGCCATTGGTCCGTTCATCGCGCCGCCGGGGAACAACGAGCTTCGTCAGGCGGGCCAGATCTTGCCGGAGTTGCTGGTCGCGGAGTTGTCACATCTTGCGAGGTTTCAGTTGGTGGAACGTCAGAAGGCTGAATCGGTCTGGCGTGAACACAACGTGGGTGCGTCCGGTTTGGTGGCGCGCGACACGGTGGCAAAACTCGGTCGTGTGCTGGAGTGCGACTGGCTGGTCAGCGGCTCGATTGTCCAGGCCGGACAACGGTCTTACGTCTGGACGAAAGTCATAGATGTTCGCACCGGGGTCGTGATTGATGTGAACGCTTTGCCGTACGAAAGTGGTGATCTTTCCGACATCGTATCGAAAGTTGCGGCGTTTCTTGAAAAGGTCGAGGCATCTTCGGAGCCGCGCCAGTTTATTACAATGGGCGCGTTCCGTGTCTTGAATCCGCAACCAGAATCAAAGCGCGAAGATTGGAGCCGGCGGCTGCCCGCGTTGATTGAAAGGCACTTTCTGGAAAACGGATTCGGCGTGGTGGAGATTGCTGCCGTGGGTCCGATTTTCGAGGAGCGGCGTCTGGAAGCGGCGGGATTGACCGGACGGCCCGATGGGCGTGTGAAGTTGCAGCAGGCGTTCTGGCTTGTGGATGGAGCATACGAGTGGTTGGAAGGGCAGGCAAACAAACTGGAGATACAACTGAGAGTCCAGCGAGTCGGAGGTCCTGCGCAGATGTTCCGGCTTGCGGATGTGCCGGGGGAGGCAATCGAAAAAAACGTCCTCCGAACCATCGCCGCAGCGCTTGAAAATACCAACGGCATCGTTCAATCCGGAACGGACGCGGAAGCCGACCTGCTTGCTGCCCGCGGGATGGAACACGCCACGCTAAGTTTTCCGTTCCACTCGAATTCCGCACGAAAGGCGCCCCGGCAAAAAACCCAGTGGGACACTTACAAGGAAGCGTTGGAGCATGAAAAACAAATTCGCGAGAATTTAAGGGAGATGATTGCGACATACGAACGAACGCTCCTGCAAGACCCCAGTAACAGGGAGGCGAAATACATGTTGGGAATGGCGTTGGTTTCCGATCCGGATCGGGCGGTGCGCGAACGTGGCAGAGAATGGCTCATTGAAGCGTTCGATTTGAAGAATCCCACAAACGCCGCCGTGGCAAAAAACATCCTGGAGATGGCGGACGCGCGAGAGCGTAATGCCCAGAACCAGGAGCCGCTCCAACGACCGGATGACTGGGCGAGCGTCAATCAGGCTTACAACGAAAACCCGGACGACCCGGTGGCGAAATGCGACCTGGCCAGCAAGCTAGTTACCCTCTCCAACGCCAATGACAGGGAGCGCGGAAGAAAACTGCTAACCGAAGTTGCAGGCTCGGACCATCCGGACCAGTCACCACGAGCCCGTCGCATTTTGGCCGAGTCGCAGAAGTATTTTATTGCGACCAGCGATTCCGCCCCTCGCTCGGACGCCGGCCAGGACAGAAAGCAAATCGCCCCGTGATCGGCCGTTCGCGCCGTTCGTAGCCGGCGCATGATCGCCAGTCATTTTCAGGGTTTCTCGGCAAGTTTCTGGCGATAGAGGAAGCGGATGGCTTCCATGGAGAGGCCCTTGCCGCTGGCCTCGGCGACTTTGGCGGTGACGTGTTTTTCCTGTCGGATCTTCTCCAGTTCGCCGTCGTCGAGCCAGTAGCCGCCGCAACTGGGACATTGGTCCACCTCGACGCGCTTTTTCGCGCTGAAGAAATGGCGCTTCAGCTTCACGCCATCGCAACGCGGACATTCGCGTCGCCTGGAAAGGTCCACCTTCAACGCCGGGTCGCGTTGGATGCGCAGGAGATGTTCGCCGGGGACTTCCTTGTGTTCGTCCACCTTTTGGAGTTCGAAGGCGTCGAACCAGATGCCCGCGCAGCCGCCGTTGCAGGCGTCCACAGTCACGCCGCCGAATTTCATCTCCGTCAATTCATGATCGCAAGCGGGGCATTTCATAGGCGAAAACGACCCGGAACTGTAAGGAACTGGTCGGCGCATTGGCAATTTGAAATTCCTGCGACGTCATTCAGAATTTTCTCTGCAAACGGCGCGCGATTCATACACTCCCCGGCATGTTACGAGCAGGAATCGTCGGGTTGCCCAACGTCGGCAAGTCCACTTTGTTCAACGCCCTCACGCGCACGCGCAAGGCCGAGGCGGCGAATTATCCCTTTTGCACCATTGATCCCAATGTCGGCATCGTCACCGTGCCGGACGCGCGGCTTGAACCGCTGTCCAAGGTGGCCAAGACCAGCGTCATCATTCCGGCGGCAGTTGAATTCGTGGACATCGCGGGACTGGTGAAAGGCGCGTCGCAGGGCGAGGGGCTGGGGAACAAGTTCCTCAGTCACATCCGCGAAGTGGACGCCATCGTGCAGG
>DAOLDN010000354.1:0-4306 GCA_035327385.1 Verrucomicrobiota bacterium
CCGCGTTCTCAGCGTCTCTGCGTTTTTTTGCTCCCATTCGTCTGCATGGATTCGGCTTAATCGTAATCTAAGATTATGGACTGGCGGTCAGCGATTGGCGGGTTCGCGGTAGGGAATTCCAGCGCGATACAATTCGAGCAACTGTCGGTTGAGAGCCGCAAATTGTGTTTGACCGGCTGCGTCGGCGAGGTCGGCGGCCTTTTGTGCCGTTGCCACGGCGTCGCTGTAGCGGCCCGAAGCGGCGTAGGCGGCCGCGAGTGTTCCAACCATTCCGGCATCGCGGAATTGTGTCAGGCGGCACGCGCGTTCCGCGTGTTGAACGGCCTCGGTTCCGTCGCGCAAGGCGTCGTCAGGCGTGGTGGCCAGCATCCAGGCGAGATTGTTGTGTGCTTCAGCAGAATCGGATTTCAGGCGAATCACTTCGCGATACTGCTCAATCGCTCCACGGGTGTCGCCGGTCTGGCGAAGCATGGCGGCGAGCGACAATCGCAGTTGGAGGTCGGGTTTGAAGGAAAGAGCCTTGTTCAAAGTTGAGAGCGCCTCGTTGACGCGGCCTTGCGCGGCCAGAGTTTGGGCGTAGTGGAGGCTGGCGTCGGTGTCGAGCGGCTTGAGTTCCAGCGCAGATAGAAAATGTCTTTCGGCCTGAGGAAAATCATTCCGCATGGCGAGGGCGCGTCCGAGATTGATATGAGCGGCGGCGTTGCGAGGGTTCAGTCCGAGGGATTGTTCGAAGTGGCGGGTTGCGGTTTCGAGGTCGCCCTGTTCGGCGGCAACCACACCAAGGTTGTTGTGCGCGGTCCAGGCGGCAGGGTTTTTCGCGAGTGTGTCATGCCATAGCGACCGTTCGGACGCGATGACTACGGAACGCTGGAACGTGAGCAGCGTCAGAACTGCGATCAATCCTGCCGCCGCCGCCCGGAACAGGCGCGGATTGAGAAACGAACCCAGTCCTGCGCCCGCCAGGGCGGCAGGGGCAATCAGGGAGATATACATGAAATGGTCCGCCACTCGCGAAATGGCCAGATAATACATGTCGAGCAGACCCAACGCGGGCAGGAGATTGACAACGAAAAATGCCAACGCAAACAGCGCGTGCCGCCCCCACGCGCTGCGCGATTTCCAGCAGATCAAGATGACAACTCCCAACAGACACAACGGCAACAACGACGCGACGGTGACATTGTCCAGTTCCCATCTCGGATAAATGAAATTCAAGTTCACGGGAAAGACCGCCTTGCCGAGATAAAACCAGACGGCTTTTCCGGCGAGAGCGATCCGCTCCACAAGACCTTCCGTTTGCACCGTTGTGCCGGCCATCGCCTGATGTTTTTGAAACCACACGCTCATCAGTCCGAACGCCAGAGACAGCGCGAGGAACGGCGACACGCTGCCGGTATCGCGCCGCGTGATTGCGCCCCGCCGCCACCACGTCCAGATCAACAGCGCGACGGGCAGCATTACGGTCGAAGTCTTGCTCAACAAAGCCAGGACAAACGCCGTCAGCGACAGCCAATACCAGTGGGTGAAACCTGAACTCCGAATTCTGAAACCCGTAGTTGGAGAGCGGTTTTCCTTGTTGGCTGTGGCGTCTTGTGGTTGTGCGCAAAGCGTCGCGCCTGAATGATTGCCGCCCGCCGAGGACTTCAGATAACAACCGAAACTGACCAGGAAGAAGGCGAGTGACAGCGTGTTTTTGAGCTCCGAAATCCAAGCGACCGAAGCCGCGCAAACCGGATGCACGGCGAAGATTGCGGCGCAGACCCACGCCACTCGGATTTGCGCCAGCGCCAGAACGCGCCACAGCAGGAGGCAGTTCAGGGCATGAACCAGAACATTCACGCAATGATACCCGGCGGCATTGTCGCCCCATGCCAGCCACTGAATCCAGAAGCAAACCGTGGACAGGGGAAAATCAGTCTGAAACCACACCGTCACCGCCGTGTGCTGGCCGGTGACGATTGGATTCTTGTCAATCAACAACCGGTCGTCCCACACGAACTGACCCCGAAGCGCAGGCCAATACGCGGCGAAAACCAGCAACACCAGAACAGCCGACAAACCCGCTTTCCGTCGTCGGACGGATCGTTCCTGGATGTCTGTCCCGCTGTTCACCCTTCGCAGCATAAGAACGCGCCCCCGAATGACAAGCGAAGTGAAATCGCAACTGCGGGCGAGTCGTCGGGAATTGTCGCGAACCTCCCTTGACGCATCCCACATCGCGCGCCACGCTCCATCCGCCGTGAGCGTCAAAACAAACGATGTGGAAGTTCCAGCCGCAAAAACGTCTGACCTGTTCACAGTCATCCACGAAGACGCCGACCTGCTGGTCGTCAACAAACCTGCGGGGCTGGTCTGTCATCCCACCAAAGGTGACGTTTATTCGAGTCTCATCAGCCGCGTTCGGTTGCATCTTGGCGACGGCGCGCGTCCACATCTCGTCAACAGGCTGGATCGCGAGACAAGCGGCGTGACTGTGGTTGCCAAGAACCCGGTTGCCGCGGGTGAGCTGGGACGCGTCTGGGAATCGCGCGCGGTCAGAAAGGAATACCTCGCCATCGTGCATGGCCACGTGCGCGACGACAGCGGATTGATTGACGCGCCGCTCGGCAAGGACGAATCCAGCCGCGTCGCCATCAAGGATTGTGTCCGGCCCGACGGTTCGTCTGCGCAGACCGAATTCCAGGTCATCCGCCGCTTCACCCGCGATTTCTCAACTCTCAACTCTCAACCCTCAGTTCCCCATCATTCCGCTTCCAGCCTTCAGCCTTTGGCCTTGAGCCTTGTCCACGTTACTCCCCGCACAGGCCGGAAGCACCAGATTCGCATCCACCTGGCGCACCTCGGCCATCCCATCGTTGGCGACAAACTCTATGGCGGCGACGAGGATTTGTATCTGGCGCTGGTTGAGGGACGGCTTACAGACGAGCAACGACGGCGGTTGCTGCTTCCGTATCACGCATTGCACGCGGAGAAGGTGGTTTTCCCCTGGAAAGGCAGAGAGGCGGAATTCTGCGCTGACCCGGAGGAATGGTTCACAACATTCGGAGCTGGTGAACTGCCACAATAGGATTGGTGTGCGGTAGCACCCGGCCACGATCCCGGCGTGCGCGGTCTCCGTCCGCAGCGCGTCCGCACGGAGACAGGCTTTCGATGTTTCAACGGCTATGCCGCCCTTCAAACGCTGCGTCCGGGTACCGTCTCGCTCCGTCGCGGCTGTGTCACGCGTTCCTCCCTGGTGCGTCGGCGGTTTCTTTCGATTTGCGAAAGCGCCGCAGGTTTGGCACAAGAAACAGCCATGATCAATTGTCGTTATCTGCGGTCGGGTTTGTTCGCAATCGCTCTGGCTCTGACTGCCGGCTGCCGGGAATCCGAACCGGCAAAGCCATTGCCATCGTTGCCGGCAACCCCCGCCGACGCTTCGCGGGAAACTCCGTACGCCCTGCGCCTGCATTGGATCGGCCGCGAGCGCCTGTCCGCCGAATCCAACGCCACCAACTTCATGGCCATCTGGAACATGCCGGAGAGCTTGCGACTCCAAAACCAGACGCTCGACAAACTTTCCACCGCGCCCTCGCGGTTTCTGTTGGGTCAAACCAACGCCACCAACACGGCCTCGACACTCCTTCGACCCTTGCTGGAACACATCGTTGACCACGAATCCTACCTCGAAATCCACCGTTCCACCAACGGCCCGTTTGCACTGGCGTTGGCCGTGCGATTGGACGCGGAAAAGGCCCGGCTGTGGGAATCCAACCTGCCTGCGGCAATGAAATCCCTGGCTGCGGTGACATCCGTTGCGCAATCCAACCTCCAACAATGGGCCTTGAACACACGCGACGGAATAAAATCCGTCCAATTCACACGCACGGGTGATTGGGTCGTTTTCGGCCTGACTGCCAGTGACAACGGGTTGTTCAATGTCCTCCAACAGCGGCTTGAACAGAACGGCAGCCTGCCGTCGGAACTTTCCTCCGGTCACTGGCTCAAGACGGAATTTGATCTCAATTGCCTGCTTCAGCCGGCTGGATTCAACTGGAAAATTGGCGGCGACCCGGCTGTGAGGATGATCGTGACCGGTGGCGGTGAGAATGTCAGAACGCACGCGGAGGTGAAATTCAACCGACCGCTTAATCTCCGCTTCGAACCATGGACACTGCCCACCAACATGGTCATCGAACCGTTGAGCAGTTTTACGGCGGTTAGAGGCGTGGGGTCGTGGGCGTTTTTATTTTGGGTTTGTGAAAAATTGAAAATCTGAGCACCCCCCCCAACAAAGTAAATTTGTGTAGTCCCCCGCCCTCCGGCC
>DAOLDN010000355.1:0-4302 GCA_035327385.1 Verrucomicrobiota bacterium
AGGACGGCAGCGGCAGCGGCAATCACGGCACGGCCAACGCGCTCGGTTACGTCGCGGGCAAAGTCGGGGCGCAGGCCGCGCAGTTCAACGTCACGAGCAGCTACGTTTCCATTCCGCGCTCGGTCACAGATGACTTCACCGTCGCGATGTGGGTGAAACCACGGACACCGCAGGCTCGGCCAATGCGCAATGGTGGTCTGGCAAAGGTCTGGTGGACGGCGAAGTCGGCGGTGGCGGCGCGGACTGGGGCACGGCCATCGTGAATGGAAAATTCGTGCTCGGCGTCGGTTCGACCGGTGGTGACACGACCCTTGCTTCCTCGGTCAACATCAACGACGGCACGTGGCATCACGTCGCCGCCACGCGCAACAACACCAGCGGCGCAATGGCGGTGTATGTGGACGGCGTATTGCGCGGCAGCGGCACCGGCCCGACCGGTTCGCGCACGTTCCCGGCGAGCTTGCGCATCGGCAGTTTGCAGACGGGAAACAATTTTTTCAACGGCACGCTCGACGACGTGCGGTTGTATGATCGCATTCTCACGGTGGGCGAAATCGCCGCCTTGATGGCTTCTCCGCCAGCCGCGCCCGCGGGCTTGGCCGCAGGGGCGGGCGATGCGGAGGTGGCGCTGAGTTGGAACGCCGCCGCCACGGCGACGACCTATTACATCAAGCGCTCCACCATGAGCGGCGGCGGCTATGTCAACGTCGGCACCAACGCCACGCTCACATTCACCAACACGGGCTTGAACAACGGCACGCTGTATTACTTCGTGGTCAGCGGCGTGAACGCGGGTGGCGAGGGGACCAATTCCATTGAAGTCAGCGCACGGCCCACGTCGTTTGCTCCACCACAATTGGGAATTGCAGCCGCAGCCAATCAGCTTCAACTCAACTGGCCGCCGGGCAACACCGGCTGGCAGTTGCAGGTGCAAACGAATAGCCTCGCGACTGGCCTCGGGACGAACTGGGCCAATGTCGCCGGCTCGGCGCAGACCAATCAGGTGACCCTTCCGGTGACCGCGACCCATGGTGCGGTGTTCTTCCGGTTGGTGCGCCCGTAGTTTTTTCAAATTTATGAAACTGGACCAAACCAAACTGACCCTGCTGGCGCTGAGTTGTTCGCTCGCGACCACGCTGGCTGAAACCAACGCCCTGAAACTTCCGCCGATTGCGGAAGGGCCGTTCCAGCCGGACTGGAATTCGCTCACCAATTACCAGTCCGCGCCGGACTGGTATCAGGACGCGAAGTTCGGCATCTGGGCGCATTGGGGGCCGCAATGTCAGCCGGAACATGGCGATTGGTACGCGCGCAACATGTATCGCGAGGGCGAATGGCAGTACAATTTGCACGTCAAGGAATACGGCCATCCCTCGACGAATGGATTCAAAGACGTGATCCGCGTTTGGAAGGCGGAGCGGTTTGATCCGGATCAGCTCGTAAAGTTCTACAAGGACAATGGCGCGAAAATGTTCATGGCAATGGCCAATCACCACGACAATCTCGATCTTTACGATTCGAAATATCAGCCGTGGAACTCGGTCGCGCTCGGCCCAAAGAAAGATTTGATCGGCGGCTGGGCGAAGGCGGCGCGCAAGCACGGGCTGCGTTTTGGTGTCAGCGTGCATGCTTCGCACGCGTGGACCTGGTATGAGCCGTCACAAGGCGCGGACAAGAAAGGTCCGTTTGCCGGCGTGCCGTACGACGGCAAGCTCACCAAGGCCGACGGCAAAGGCCAGTGGTGGGAAGGCCTCGATCCTCAGGATCTTTACGCACAGAACCACGCGCCCGGCGATCAATCGGGCTGGGGTTGGTGGGAGTGGGATACCGCGAAGGGCTCGACCGTTCCGGACGCGGCCTACATGGAAAAATTCTTCAAACGCACGCTCCAGCTCTGGGACGACTACCAGCCGGACCAGATTTATTTCGATGACACAATCCTTCCGTTTCACGGCGTGACGGATGAAATTGGTTTGAACCTTGCCGCGCATTTTTACAACACGCGCCTCAATCGGAAGGGTCAAACCGAAGCAGTAATGAACGCGAAATGGCTGAAAGAGGACCAGCGTCGTGCGCTGGTCTATGACATCGAACGCGGCAAGGCGCACGACATCCTGCCGCAACCGTGGCAGACCGATACCTGTATCGGCTCGTGGCATTATGATCGGGGGATTTATGAACGCAAACATTACAACCCCGCCGCGTCGGTGGTGCGCATGCTGGCCGACATTGTCAGCAAGAACGGCGTCTTGATGTTGAGCGTGCCGTTGCGGCGCGACGGTCAGCCGGATGAGTTGGAAATCGAAATCGTCAAGGAGATTGGCGCGTGGCTGAAGGTCAACGGCGAGGCGATCTACGCGACCCGCCCGTGGAAAGTTTATGGCGAAGGTCCGGCAACACAGGCGGCGGAGAAAGGCCAGTTCGACGGTCAGAAGGACATGTCCGACAAACCGTTCACGCCGGAGGACATCCGGTTCACGCAATCGAAGGATGGCAAAACGCTCTATGCCATCGTGCTGGAAATTCCCAAGGACGGTAAAGTGACGGTCAAATCACTGGCCGCCGACGCGGACAAATATCCGGGTAAGATTGGTAGCGTGCGATTGGTCGGGTCGGGTGGTTGGTTTGGCGGCGGCAAATTGAAGTTCACGCGCGATGCGAACGGCTTGCATGTGACGCTGCCTGAGAAGTTCAACGGCAAAACCGCCTTCGCCTTGAAGATTCGGCCCTAGAAGTGCCGCGCCAAATCTCATCTTTGATACCAATGAACCAAAACATTCTAGCGAGCGTTCTGCTCACTTTCGCCGTGCTCGGCGTTTGCGGTGCGCAAGTCAAAGCGCCGGCACCATTCGGTCCCGTTCCCTCCGAAAATCAGATGCGCTGGCAGGAAATGGAATATTACGCCTTCATCCATTTCTCACTAAACACCTATACCGATCAGTCGTGGGGGTTCGGCAACGAGGACATCAACCTGTTCAATCCGACGAATCTCGATGCGCGTGAATGGGTCCGGGTTTGCAAGGAATCCGGGATGAAGGGCGTTATCATCACGGCCAAACACCACAGCGGGTTCTGCCTCTGGCCTTCGAAATACACGGAGTATTCCGTGAAGAATGCGCCGTGGAAGAATGGCAAAGGCGACGTGGTCCGCGAAGTAGCCGACGCCTGCAAGAAATACGGCCTGAAGTTTGGCGTGTATCTCTCGCCGTGGGATCGCAATCGCGCGGATTACGGCCAGCCGGAATACATCACCTACTTCCGCAATCAACTGACGGAACTGCTCACCGAATACGGCCCGGTGTTTGAAGTGTGGTTCGACGGCGCGAACGGCGGCACCGGCTGGTACGGCGGCGCGAATGAGAATCGCAAAATTGACGCGAAGACCTATTACGACTGGCCGAACACTTACGCGCTGGTGCGAAAGCTCCAGCCCAAGATCGTCATCTGGAACGACGGAGGTGATCGCGGCGACTTGCGCTGGGTCGGCACGGAATCCGGCTACGTCGGCGAAAAG
Source organism: Verrucomicrobiota bacterium (assembly GCA_035327385.1). Classification (GTDB taxonomy): domain Bacteria; phylum Verrucomicrobiota; class Verrucomicrobiia; order Limisphaerales; family JADLHS01; genus DAOLDN01. The sequence continues at coordinate 3,515 of DAOLDN010000355.1, forward strand.
AACTGGAGTCTGTTGAACGCGAAGGGCGACGTGACGTGGAACATGCTGCATCACGGACTCGAAGGCGGCGACTCGTGGGTGCCCGCCGAGGTGAACACGTCCATCCGGCCCGAGTGGTTTTATCATCCCGCCGAGGACGACAAGGTGAAGACCGTGCCGCAATTGTTGGATTCGTATTACCATTCCATCGGCCGCAATGCCACGTTCCTGCTCAATTTCCCGATCATGCCGGATGGCACGATTCACCCGACCGATGTGAAGCACGCCATCGAAATGAACAAAGTGGTTAAGCAGACCTTCGCCGCGAATCTCGCCAAGAATGCGAAAGTGGAAGCGACCAACGCCCGGGGCGGCTCGAAGAAATTCGGCCCGCAAAACGCCGTGGATGAAAAGAATGACACGTATTGGGCCACGGACGACGACGTGACGACGGCTTCGCTTACGATCACGCTCAAGAAGCCGACTTTGTTCAATCGCTTCCTCTCGCAGGAATACATTCGGCTCGGACAACGCGTGAAAGGATTCACCGTGGAAGCGTTGGTGGACGGTCAGTGGAAGGAACTGGGCAAAGGCAGCACCATCGGCTACAAACGCATTCTGCGGTTCCCGGCGGTCGAGACGACCCAGGTTCGTTTCAGCATCACCGACGCGAAAGCTGCGCCGGTCATTTCCGTCGTCGGCCTTTACAATGCGCCGCTGATTCTCGATGCGCCGCTCATCACTCGAAATCGCCAAGGAGAAATCGCGATTGCTTCCGCTGATGTCGGGCCGCAGTTCTATTACACGCT
>DAOLDN010000356.1:0-4292 GCA_035327385.1 Verrucomicrobiota bacterium
CCTTTCTACCACTCCCCCACAAAAATTACCCCCTCAAATTTTGATATGCGCCCTTCCTTACGGCGACGATCAAATGAAGCCGGCGGAACGCTGGGCGCTCGTGCATTATGTCCAGTCGCTCCGTCGCACGGATGTTTCCGTCAACGACCTGCTCGCGCCTGAGGACAGCAGCATTCGAGTTCAGCGCGTAAAGAAGCTTCCTACGGAACCGACAGACGCGGTGTGGGAATCGTTTGACCCCGTGCGCGTGCCGCTCAATCCGCTCTGGCCCGAGCCGAATCAGGTTTATGCTGTGGCCGTTTCAGCTGTGACCGATGGCAAAAAAATCGCCGTATTGTTGCAATGGCGCGACGAGTTGCCGCAACACGACGCCATTCGGGTGCAGGATTTTCAAGACGCTGCCGCGCTCCAGTTTTCGCTGACGGCCAACTACGGTTTTCTAGGCATGGGCGACAAGGACAATCCGGTCAACCTTTGGAATTGGAAAGCGGGTTGGCAGGCTGAGGCCGAGGGCGGTAACGCGCCAGACATGGATTCCGTTTACCAATCCATGCATACCGATGCCTGGACTTTCACCAATTACAGCACGGCGCACGACGCTGGAAATGTAACCTCCCAACTGCACAAAACTCCGATAGAAGACGCCAACGCAGCGGGCTTTGGTTCGTTCAAATCCCAGCCCATCAAGCAGCAGAACGTTGCGGGCAAGGGCATCTGGCACGACGGCTTTTGGAGCGTGATCTTCATTCGCGACCTGAAATCCAAGGATGCCGATGATGTGAAGTTTGTCGCCGGCAAGTCTGTGCCGGTCGCATTCGCCGTCTGGAACGGCGAGCAAGGCGACCGCAATGGCCGCAAGATGGTCAGCAACTGGTATCAACTCATCCTGGACGACGGCAAAGGCAAGACGGCGAAACGCTGACACAAATCCGAAACCCGAAATCCGAATGACGAAAGAAATCCGAAGTCCGAAGTCCGAATTGCCAGCGCCATACGCTGACGTGCGGAGCGCGGCGTTTACGTCGCTTCAGCATCCGCACGGTCGAACGCCCTTGAGATTTTCCTGGACTCACGCACATCGGGTGTTGAACCGGGCTGAAGCCCGCGCTCCTTTGGCTTCGGATTTCGAGCTTCGGCCGGCTTTCGTCATTGGTCATTTTCAAAACTGACTTTCTATGAACCCAGAAACAAATCTCAGCCGCCGCTCCTTCCTTCAACGCAGCGGCCTCGTCGGCGCGGGCATCACAGCGGCGCAGTTCCTCCCGCTCCGTTTCCTCCAGGCACAGCCCGCCGAGGACGTGCTCAATCCGCTCGCCGCGTATCCAAACCGCGATTGGGAAAAGCTCTATCGTAATCAATACGCCTACGACCGCGAGTTCTCCTGGGTCTGCGCACCGAATGACACACACAACTGCCGCATCACCGCCCACGTCCGCAACGGCGTCATCGTCCGGCTCGGCGAGCAATACGACGTTCACACCTACACAGATCTCTACGGCAATCACGCTTCGGCTTCGTGGGGCAATCGCCATTGCGCCAAAGGCTACACGTTCCATCGCATTCTTTACGGGCCGTATCGCTTGAAACATCCCATAGTGCGGCGCGGCTGGAAGCGCTGGGCGGACGATGGCTTCCCGCAACTCACGAAAGAGCTTAAGGCGAAATACAAATTCGATTCGCGCGGCACGGACAAGTTTGACCGTATCTCGTGGGATGAGGCGTTCGGTTACATCGCGCGCGGCACTGTGGCGATTGCGAAGCGTTATTCCGGTGAAGCCGGCGCAAAGTTGCTCGCCGAGCAAGGCTACGTGCCGGAGATGATTCAGGAGATGGGCGGTGCGGGCACGCGCACCATCAAGATGCGCGGCGGCATGGGCTTGCTGGGCGTGCTCGGCAAATACGGCATGTATCGCCTCTCGAATTCGCTCGCGCTGCTGGACGTTCACGTGCGTGGCGTGAAACCGGAGGACGCGAAGGGCGGTCGCAACTGGTCGAACTACACCTGGCATGGCGATCAAGCGCCCGGTCAGCCGTGGGTGCATGGCTTGCAGAACGCGGAGACAGACTTCAACGACCTTCGCAATTCGAAGCTCATCATCATGAACGGTAAAAACCTCGTCGAAAATAAAATGGCCGACGCCCATTGGTTCGTCGAGGCGATGGAGCGCGGCTGCAAGATCGTCGTCATCGCGCCCGAATACGGCGCGCCTTCGACCAAAGCCGATTACTGGATTCCCGTGCGTCCCTCGACCGACGCGGCGCTGTGGCTCGGCGTCACGCGGCTGATGGTGGACAACCAGTGGTATGACGAAGCGTTCGTGAAGCGGTTCACGGACTGGCCGCTGCTCATCCGCACCGACAATGGCAGACGCCTCCGCGCTGCGGAAGTGTTTGCCAATTACACCAGCACGCTCGCCGCCGACGCGCCGAGCAAGAAAGTTCAAGGCATCACGGACGAGCAGCACCAGAAGCTCGGCGATTACGTCGTGTGGGATGCGAAATCTAGTTCACCCAAGGCGCTCACGCGCGACATGGTCGGCGAGACGATGACGAAGAACGGAATTGATCCGGCACTGGATTGGACGGGCAAGGTGAAACTCGCCGACGGCAGCGAAATCGAAGTCGCGACCGCGTGGAATCTGTATCTCGTTCACTTGAAGGATTACGACTTGGACTCCGTTTCCGAAATCACTTCCGCGCCGAAGGAGTTGATTCAGCAACTCGCCAAGGACATCGCGACCATCAAGCCCGCCGCGATTCATCAAGGCGAAGGCATCAACCATTGGTTTCACGCCACGGAAGGAAATCGCACCGCGTATCTGCCGCTCATGCTCACGGGCAACATCGGCAAGCCAGGCGCGGGCTGCTACGGCTGGGCGGGCAATTACAAGGCCGCGCTTTTCCAGGGCAGCAAAGTCACCGGGCCGGGCTTCAAGGGTTGGGTCGGCGAAGACCCGTTTGAGTTGAACCTCGATCCCAAGGCGCACGGTCGCGACGTTCACGCGCACGCCTACACGAAGGACGAAGAGCCCGCGTATTGGAATCACGGCGACCGCCCGCTCATCGTGGAAACGCCCAAGGAAGGCCGGAAGAATTTCACCGGCAAGACGCACATGCCGTCGCCGACCAAGGCGATCTTCACGACGAACGTGAACCTGATCAACAACGCCAAGTGGGCTTACGGCATGATCAAGAACGTCAACCCGAACGTGGAGTTGATCGTCACGATGGAGACGCAGATGACCGCGAGCGTCGAGTATTCGGACTTCGGGTTGCCGGCGAATTCATGGGTTGAGTTTCAAGACCTCGAAGTCACGGCGAGTTGCTCGAATCCCTTCCTGCAAATCTGGAAAGGCGGCATCAAACCGCTCTACGATTCGAAGGACGACCTCACGATTCTCGCGGGCATCGGCGCGGCGCTCGGAAAGGTCACCGGCGACAAACGCTTCCGCGATCACTTTCACTTCGAGCACGCGGGCCAGCGCAAAGTGTATCTCCAGCGCCTGCTCGACACCTGTACCACGACCGCCGGCTACAAGGTGGACGACATCATGGCCGGCAAATACGGTCCGCCCGGCGGCGCGCTCATGCTGTTCCGCAGCTACCCGCGCATTCCGTTCTACGAGCAGGTGCATGACAACTATCCCTTCTACACGGACACGGGCCGGTTGCACAGTTACAGCGACGACCCGACGGCGCTCGCGTGCGGCGAAAACTTCATGGTCCATCGTGAAGGGCCGGAGGCAACGCCCTATCTGCCGAACGTCATCGTCAGCACCAATCCGCTCGTGCGCCCGAACGATTACGGCATCCCGCTCGACGCCGAACATTGGGACGAGCGCACTGTGCGTAATGTGAAGATGAGTTGGGCAGATACGAAAAACTCGAAGAATTTCCTTTGGGAAAAGGGTTTTCAGTTCTACTGCCTCACGCCCAAGTCACGCCACAGCGTTCACTCCTCGTGGGCGAATGTGGACTGGCATCTCATCTGGAACTCGAACTTCGGCGACCCGTATCGCGTGGATAAGCGCTTGCCGAACGTGGGCGAGCATCAAATTCACATGAACCCGCAGGCCGCGCGCGATCTCGGCATCGCCGACGGCGATTACGTCTATGTGGACGCCAACCCCGCCGACCGTCCGTATCTCGGCGCGACGCCGAGCGACCCGTTCTACAAGGTGAGCCGCCTCATGCTGCGACTTACCTACAACGCCGCGTATCCCTACAACGTCGTGATGATGAAGCACGGCTCGTTCATCGCGACGGAGAAAACCGTGAAGGCGCAGCAAACG
>DAOLDN010000357.1:0-4289 GCA_035327385.1 Verrucomicrobiota bacterium
GACCCAGCGCAATGAGTGTGAAGATTTTTTTCATGATTCGATCAAAAGGTTGGTGATTTCAATCCGGTCAAACGGCGCTGTCGCCCTTCTCTTCCGTGCGGATGCGCACGGCCTGTTCAATGGCGGAGACGAACACCTTGCCGTCGCCGATTTTTCCCGTCTTGGCGGATTTGATGATGGCGCTCACGGCGGAATCCACCTTGTCATCGGCGATGACAAGTTCGAGTTTGATCTTGGGAAGGAAGTCCACGGTGTATTCGCTGCCGCGATAAATTTCCGTGTGACCCTTCTGACGGCCGAAACCTTTCACTTCGGTGACGGTCATGCCTTCGACTCCAATCTCACCGAGGGCGTCTTTGACCTCCTCCAGTTTGAAGGGTTTGATGATGGCTTCGATTTTCTTCATGTGTATGTTGGTTGTTGTTGGTTGTTGGTTTGTTTCCGCAAGGTTTTCCGCAAGAGGCTCTGTCTGGCCGTGAAGGGCTGGCGACCGTTTTCAGTCGCCAGCCCCGTTGAATGTCCGATGTGTCGGTTACTTCTCGGCCATCGGCTGGAAGTCGGGATACGCTTCGTTGCCGTGTTCGCCGATGTCCAGGCCTTCGGTTTCCTCCTCGGCGCTCACGCGCAATCCCATCACCGCCTTGATGACGATGAACAGGATGAACGCGAAGATGAACGAGAACGCGCCGATGGCGACGATGCCCGTCAGTTGCTTCATCAACTGAGCGCCACCCGCCATGTTGCCGAACAGGCCAACGGCCAGCGTGCCCCAGATGCCGCAAACGAGATGCACTGAGATCGCGCCCACGGGATCGTCAATCTTGATCTTGTCGAAGAACAACACGGAGAGCACGACGATGACGCCCGCGATGAAACCGATGATGAGCGAAGACCACATGGCCATCTGGTCCGCGCCGGCGGTGATGCCCACCAGACCGGCGAGAACGCCGTTGAGCACCATGGAAAGGTCGGGTTTCTTGAGCAGCGTCCACGCGGTCAACATTGAGCCGACAGCACCCGCAGCGGCTGCCAGACAGGTGGTGACGAGCGTCAGTGACACCAACGCGGGATTGGCGCTCAGAACCGAGCCGCCGTTGAAACCGAACCAGCCGAGCCACAGGAGGAACACACCGATGGTCGCCAGCGGCATGCTGTGACCCATGATGGGTTTGATTCTGCCGCCCACGTATTTGCCGAGGCGCGGTCCGAGGATGATTGCGCCCGCGAGCGCACCCCATCCGCCGACGGAGTGAACGAGCGTTGAACCGGCGAAGTCATAGAAGCCGAGGTCATTCAGCCAGCCGTAACCCCATTTCCAACTGCCAGTGATCGGATAGCTGACCGCAACGAAGATTGTCGAGAAGATAAGGAACGAACTGAGTTTGACGCGTTCGGCAACAGCGCCGGAAACGATGGTGGCCGCGGTGGCTGCGAACATCGCCTGGAACAGGAAGTCAGTCCAGTAGGTGTAGCCCGCGTTGTAGGAATCCGTGAGGGAGGCAACAGGGTCTGTGACGGCAACACCGAATCCCGCGAATCCGAACCACGACTTCGAGCCTTCCTCAAACCCTGGATACATCAAGTTGAACCCCACGAACGCGTAGGTGATCAATCCGATGCAGGGGATGAGTGTGTTCTTGAAGAGAATGTTGACGGTGTTTTTAGAACGGGTGAGGCCGGATTCCACGCACGCGAAGCCCAGGTGCATGATGAACACCAGCGCCGCAGCCAGCATCATCCAGATGTTGTTGGCAGTGAAGATGGGATAGCCCGGTGACGCCGCAAAGGCGTCGAGGTCGGCGTAAGCGGGCGCTTCTGCGGCGACTTCTTCCACAACCGCGGTGACAGTTTCAGTGACGGCGACCGTTTCCTGGGCAAGCGTGGAGAACGCGCCCATCGCCACAAGTCCGGCAAGCAATAGTGTTTTCAGATTTCTCATGAGATGTGAATGTTTCATGTCGTTTGGGTTGGATTGTTTCAGATGGCGCTGTCGCCCTTTTCCTCGGTGCGGATGCGAACGGCCTGTTCGATGCCCGAGACGAAAACCTTTCCGTCACCGATCTTGCCGGTGCGCGCGGACTTGAGTATGGCGGCCACCGCGCCGTCCACCTTGTCATCGGCGATGACGAGTTCGAGTTTGATTTTTGGCAGGAAGTCCACGGTGTATTCGCTGCCGCGATAGATTTCGGTGTGGCCCTTCTGGCGACCGAATCCTTTGACCTCGCTGACAGTCATGCCCTCGATTCCAATTTCTCCGAGGGCGTCTTTGACTTCCTCCAGTTTGAAGGGTTTGATGATGGCTTCGATTTTCTTCATAGTAGGTTTTCAGGCGTCATCGGCTCGTGTGGAACATCCGGTTCCTCCCGGACAACATGGTTTGTCAAAGTCGCGATTGAGAACTCCACCACACAACTCCCATCCACTGAACCGACAGATTGCACGCGCGGCCTTTAGCAGCGTCAGTGCCAGCGGAAAAAAACCGGAATCCGAACATCATGCAACACACTGCGCATCACGATGTTGCAAAATGTTTTCACCAGACCTGTCGCGAATCATTCGGATGAACGTATTTGCGCAGTGAAGGAAAAAATCGCCAACCGGAAGTGTGGCTGCGCTCGTGAGAACACGATCAATCTTATGGCGACTGCGTTCGTCAGAGAGTGGCGACGCAGTTGGCCGCGTTCTCACGAACGCAACCACGGAGCGCCGCAGTGTAGTTTTTTGAAACCGCCTCTACCCGTAAATGACCAGTTGGATGTTCTCGGGCAATTCCCGGGCGACGCGATGGGCGACGTCGCCCTTGACCATTTGCGCCAGCGTGCGGCGATGTCGCGCGCCGAGCATCAGAAAGTCAATGCCCAGCGTGGCCGACAGGTCAAGAATCGTTGCCGCAGGATCATCGCTCACCACATACAACGGAACGACGGTCACTCCGTTGTGCCGTCCGGATTCCATGACGGTGTACATGATTTTTGAAGCCTCTTTGTCGTCCTGCCAGCGTGGTTTCTCGACGCTTTGAAGCGGACCGGGCAGTGACACGGCCAGTTCTTTGACATAGAGCACGTAAAGCATTCCCTTGCGATACCGCGCCTCTTCCATCGCGAATTTCAGCACGGGCGTCAAACCACGCGCCGCCACCAGAATGGACTGTCCCTCGGCGAGGTTGACTTGAAAATCCTTCGCCAGTTCGGGAGAGACGGACGCCGCGACCTGCTCTGTCACCGTCACCGTCCGCAGCCCTGCCCGGCGTTGTGAGTAAGCCCGCAGACCCAAACCGGCCCCGACGACACAGCACGCGAAAAACAGCGCATCGGTCTTCGTCCGGGCAATCGTCAATTCCACGAACGCCAGCACGAGAAATGTCATCCCCATGATGGCGCGTTCGTACCACTTGAAATCAATCGCCTTGTTGAAGGTGCAGGAGCCGAGGTTGACCGCGATGGCACCCACGACGCCGATGGCGTACAACCCCGCCAGCGATTCCAGGCTGGTAGAAACTGCCGCCACCAGCAGCGGCAGGACGACCGCAATGATCAACGGCACATGGGGAACTCCGTGCGAGTTGAGACGCGCAAAGCCGCGCGGCATTTCGCCGTCACGCGCCAGCATGTAAGTCAGGCCGATGAGCGCACCAATGGCGGTGTTGACGGCGCTCAACAACAAAACGCCCACCACCACACCCACGACGATTCCAAACACTGTCCCGAACTCCGGCCCGAACGTCATCGCGCCGTATTGTTCGCCGAGGAATCGCACCATGTCCTCCCAGCGCTGTTCCAGTTGCGGTTGCAGCGATTTGGGCAACGACAACATCGCCCAACCCAGCAGGATCGTTCCTCCCACCACTTCCAGGGCGACCGGCAGGATGGATTTGCGCGCCGTTCGTTTCACTTTCGGGTGGTCCATCGTCGAGCCCGGATCGAGCTTCATCACGCCAGTGAGGTTCGCGATGGCCTCCACGCCACTCAACGCCAGGATCACCCCCACGAACGCGAGCCAGTTCTCCGTGAAACTGTAGTGCGTCGGCTCAAAGTTCACCGTCGTCAGGTGCGGCACGCTCATCAAGACGATCATCATCACCACCACCACCATCGGCATGGCCATCGTCACCGCCAGATTGCCCGTGTGCTTCGGGCCAAAAAAATTGATCGCACCGATGACAAGAATCGTCGCAATCGTTGCCCAACGGACGTATTCGGGAGGCACCCCGAAATAGCCCATCGCCGCCCAGGCGCTGAGAGTGGCTGTGACGGTGAAGTTGGCGATTAACAACAGCGCTCCCACCACCG
>DAOLDN010000358.1:0-4279 GCA_035327385.1 Verrucomicrobiota bacterium
AAGAACGTGGGGGCGGGGGCCGGAATCGAACCGCCGACACAAGGATTTTCAGTCCTCTGCTCTACCGACTGAGCTATCCAGCCAGACACGTCGAGGGCGCACATTGAACTGAACCGGCAACCGCGTGGCAAGCAAAAGCTCCAAAAATACGATTTGACGCCCCGTGCCAAAGGCATTAGTCCTATGCCCGTGAATTGCACGACGAACCACCGACTGCTGCTGTCGAACAGCGCGCTGCTTACAAGCCGCGCGGCAGCCGGGTTTTAGTCTGTAACCACCAGATTTCCAACCCCACTGCCAGATGGCGGTGGGGTTTTTGTTTTGTGGCAAAGACGGATGAACACCGATGAACACGGAATATGAAACCACCGAGCAGCCGCCCGCGCAAGCCGGTGTGTCTGCAATGCGCGTTGGCGGCGGCTTGGGCCATTGTGCTTTTTTAACCGTGTCCATCGGTGTTCATCCGTGGTTTAATCACGCAAACAGTTTATGTTGAAAGACCCGTCCAAGAAATACAGGCCGTTCCCGCCCGTGCCGTTGCCGGACCGGCAATGGCCGAACCGCGTCCTCACAACAGCCCCCCGCTGGTGCAGCGTGGATTTGCGCGACGGCAACCAGGCCCTCGCCGTCCCCATGAACGTCAGCCAGAAACTGGAACTGTTTCAAACCCTGGTGAAATGCGGCTTCAAGGAAATCGAAGTCGGTTTTCCATCGGCGTCCAACACGGAGTTCACTTTCAACCGCCGTCTCATCGAGGAAAAACGCGCTCCGGACGACGTCTGGTTGCAGGTGCTGGTGCAGGCCCGCGAGGATTTGATCGAACGCACCGTCGAATCGTTGATCGGCGCCAGGCGCGTCATCATCCACATGTACAACTCCACCTCGCCCGCGCAACGACGCGTCGTCTTTGGCAAATCGAAGGCGGAAATCCAAGCCATCGCTGTCAAGGGCGCGCAGATGATCAAGGACCGGCTGCACAGGCTCAAAGGCACGGAGGTGATGCTCCAGTATTCGCCGGAAAGCTTCTCCGCGACGGAAGTGGAATTCGCAAAGGAGATTTCCGAAGCCGTGATGGATGTCTGGCAACCGACGCCGCAAGGAAGAATGATTTTGAACCTGCCCGACACGGTCGAGGTGGCGATGCCCAACGTGTATGCCGACCAGATCGAATGGATCTGTCGCAATATCAAGAATCGTGACTCGCTCATCATCAGTTTGCACACGCACAACGACCGCAGCACCGGCGTGGCCGCGACGGAACTGGGCCTGCTGGCCGGTGCGGACCGTGTCGAAGGCACGTTGTTTGGCAACGGCGAGCGCACGGGCAATCTCGACATCGTCACAGTGGCATTGAATCTCTACATGCACGGCATTGATCCGAAGCTGGACTTCTCGGACTTGAACACCGTCCGCGAAGTCTATGAACGTTGCACGGGCATGACCGTTCCGCCCCGCCAGCCTTACGGCGGCGAACTGGTGTTCACCGCGTTCAGTGGTTCGCATCAGGACGCCATCAAGAAGGGATTGTCGGAGTGGGCGACGATGACTTCGATCTGCAAGACCGAATCGGCGGATGCGATCAAAAAGGGCCTGGCGGAACACGAAGCCGGCGCACAGACGCACTGGGACGTTCCGTATCTGACAATTGATCCGCGCGACATTGGTCGCGAATACCGCGAAGTCATCCGCGTCAACAGCCAGTCCGGAAAGGGCGGTGTCGCATATCTGCTGGAAAGCGAATTCGGCATCCAACTGCCCAAGGACATGCAGCGCGAGTTCGGACCCATCGCCAACGACGAGGTGGACAGATTGGGACGCGAAGTCACCGCTGCGGAACTCAAAGCGATGTTCTGGCGCGAATACATCGAGCGCGATACGCCGTGGCGGCTGGGCACGTTCCGAACCACCAGCGACAACGGTCGAGTGCGATGCGAAGCGACGCTATTCCGCAATGGCATCCCGGCTCCGCTCCAAGGCGAGGGCAACGGCCCGCTGGCGGCATTGGTTCATGCGTTCGGTCGCACCGATGTCCCGCGCTTCGAAATCGCCAATTACAGCGAGCACGCGCTGGGTTCAGGCGAGGAAGCAGCCGCAATTGCTTACATTCAAATCAAGCACGCCGACGGTCGCACGCGCTGGGGTGCCGGCGTGGACACCAACATCGAACTGGCCTCAGTCCGCGCCGTGTTGAGCGCGTTGAACCGCTCCTGACTCGGCGGCGTCCGTGTTTGAACGAACCGAATTCGGCCTAGTCAAAGCCACGTTGAACACGTACGTTTTGCGCAGTCTATGAACAAGAGTCGTTTCGTGCCGGCACTGGCACTGGCTGCCGTGATTGGTTTTTCAGGAATTGCTTTCGCCGTCGTCGCCGCGACTGCGGACCTCAGCGGCGACTTTCAACCTCCGGTGCATCCGCAAAACCCTCGCGCCGTTGTCAAGCCTGCCCCTTCAATCCCGGCGGTTCCCACGTCGCCCACAGGCCAGATTTCCGGCGAGATTCTGGCATGGGACGCGGATCAGAAAGAAGGCAGCGCCACCGCCGCCGACCCGAACATTCCGTTCACGTTCAACCTCACCAACGTTTCCCCGCAGGAAGTGACAATCCTCAACGTGGCCACCTCCTGCGGTTGCACCACCGCCCGGTTGCCCCCCATGCCGTGGAAGCTCGCTCCGGGCGCGTCCGGCGAAATCAACGCCATGATGAATCTCGCGGGAAAGTTCGGCACCACCACCAAGACCATCACCGTTCACACGGACAAGGGAAACAAGACCCTGCTCGTCAAAGGAACGCTTCCGCAGCCGTCCGCCGCACCGGCAATGGGCGAACGCGAACGAAATCAACAGCTCGCGCTGGCCGACGCTCAGGCCATTTTCAGGGGCGATTGCGCCCGCTGCCATGTTGAACCTGGCGTGGGCAAGATGGGCAAGGAACTGTTCGCCGCCGTTTGCGGGATCTGCCACGAAGCCGAACACCGCGCCACCATGGTGCCGGACCTGCACGCTCCGAAACAGGAAATGAGCCGCGAATTGTGGCGTGTCTGGATCACCTACGGCAAACCCGGCACGCTCATGCCTGCGTTCTCCAGCGCCATGGGAGGCCCCTTGAGCAATGAGCAGATTGATTCCCTGATAGATTACATGTCCGGATATCTCCCAACGAAGCCACCGGCCACATCCGGCCAACCATCGGCGTCAACGCAATAAATCCTACGGTCAGGCGGACGGTCTTCAAGGATGGACCAGCCGTGGCCGCGTTCTGATCGGCACCATCTCCGGAACCTTGCTGAGTGCGGGCGCGGTTGCCATCGCCGGCCTGCACACTCCCCCATTCAACGCCAGGCTCAGACCGATGTAACCCGCGAAATGGAGAATATCCGAGTGAAGTCCCCCGAAAATCGTAAAGAAATAGATCGTTCTCGCTATGAACATCGCGAAAAGAAATGTGTTGAATCGCTTGAGTTCCTCCGGGCCATATCGGTAATTGGCTAGAAGCGCCCGGAAGGAGGCGATCAGGAACCACACGAACGCCACCGCGCCCCATATCCCGAAGTCAATCAGCACCGACAACGGTCCGTTATGATAATCGCCGGCAACAGTCGCGTCCCAGTTCTCCACGTTGGTGCCACCACCCGCTTGGGTGAACATGAAGCCGAAATCACTACGGGTGATGGCGTAGCCTTTACCAAGCCAGAAATAATCCGGAATCTGGGGGATCATGTAGCGCCAGATCTCCAGCCGCCAATCCACCGACCCTTGGGCTTCCAACCTCACGGCGGGATCCACCTCGATCGGCAGAAATGACAGCGTCCTTTGAAACATGACGGGCAGCCTTCCTGAAAACGCGACCACGAACAGCAAAAAAATCAATATAAACGCCCCGGCCGCTACAACGTATTTCGTGCGATGAAGCCCCTCCAGATAGAACTGCACCCCGAGAATCAGCGCATAGATCATGAGCATTGAACGGAATCCTCCGAGCATTCCAACGGCAATGATGCCGATCAGCACGACCAGACGCCACGGACGCTGAAAAGACAAAATACCCGCCACACCATATCGGGACACCATGAAGAGAAACCCCGCCATCGAAATCGCCTTCATTCCGGCCAGACGCGAGGTGCCAAACTCAACATGCCCCTCCATGTACGTGTACATGTTCGGTGGAAACACCCAAAAGAGAAATTCAAACGCCGGTGAAACCATCATGAAGAAATCACCGAAAACCCCGGTAACACCTCCCAGACAGTACGCAGCTATGTAAAGCCCCGCCTTCTCCTTG
>DAOLDN010000359.1:0-4277 GCA_035327385.1 Verrucomicrobiota bacterium
CATGGACGGGAGTCAATGCGGGCAGTTACTCCATTGTGGCGAAAGCGACTGACAATGATGGCGCGGAAACGACATCCGCTGTCGCAGCGATCACCGTTCAATAGACATCATACTTGATCCCATGAAAACTCTTCTCCATACAACGTTCTATGTAGTAGTCCTTGCCGCGGCATTCTCAGCAGTACAGTCCCTTGGACAAGGATCGCTTAGCATCACGTTCGACGGTCCACCTTTTGCGCCTTCGGCCGGTCAGTCGTTTTTGGTTCAGGAATACTATGAGGCGGATGTTTGGTTCAGACCAATCGGTCCTGTAGAGCCGGGAGTTGGCTTTGTTCGGACCAAAGGAGGAGGTCAGTTTTCTGTTCCCGATAACAGTTCTGCATACTTGCAGGCTTTGGGAGGTGACTCCCTTCAATTCAGTTTTACCGACGACTCGTTGTTCAACTTAATCGCGGTTGATTTGGCTGAATACAGCATGGGGTTGCCGGACGCTGTCACGGTTTTATTCATCGGTTATCGCGGGAACGGCAGTACCGTTACAACCAGTTTCACCACCGACGGCATCATAGACGGCACCGGGCCACTGCCGGATTTCGAGACGTTTTATTTTGGCAACGAATGGACCGACCTGATGCGCGTGGAGATACCCACCTTCGGCTGGTCACTGGACAATCTGGTGGTTGTCATTCCAGAACCTGCCACGGGCGCGTTGTCTATTGTCGGAGGATTCCTGCTTTGGATGGGGCGACGCAGGCTTTGAAATAAATTCCGCCGGACTTTCAGTGATTGAAAGACACGCGGATGCACGCCAGCAATCAACCACACAAGAAGTGAGCCTTGCCTGCGAAATCTAGGCATGGAGCGGATTGCTGACCTGATGCCGGACCGCGTTGCGCTCTGAACATACATTGGCGCTGATCCGTTCCACCTGCTGTTTGTTGTCATCGCGAGGAGCAACCCGGGTGGTATGAGCTTCACCACAAGCCTTGACCTCTGCTCGACGGAGGCACATTGTACGGCCATAGCAACAACTTGAACCCCTCCGTGTTATGAGCAAAGACGCAAAATCCGACGACGGCAAGAAACTCAAGACCAGGAAATACGAAAAGGAACTGCGCAAGTTGCAGGGTGAATTGTGCGCGCTCCAGGACTGGGTCAAACACAAGGGACTGCGCGTCATCATCGTGTTCGAGGGGCGCGACGGCGCGGGCAAGGGCGGCACCATCAAGGCCATCACCGAACGTGTCAGCCCGCGCGTCTTCCGCGTGGTGGCATTGCCCGCTCCATCGGATCGCGAGAAATCGCAGATGTACATTCAGCGTTACATGCAGCACTTCCCGGCGGCGGGCGAAGTCGTCATCTTTGACCGCAGTTGGTACAACCGCGCGGGAGTGGAACACGTCATGGGATTCTGCACTCCGGAACAGCACCGGGATTTCCTCGAAAAATGTCCGGAGGTCGAACACTTTATGGTCGAGAGCGGCATCATCCTCGTCAAACTCTGGCTCGAAGTTAGCGACGAGGAACAAAAGCGCCGGTTCGAGGCACGCATCACCGACCCGGTTCGCCAGTGGAAATTGAGTCCCATGGACCTGCCGTCGCGGACAAAATGGTTCGAGTATTCCCGCGCCCGCGACATGATGCTCAAGGCCACCGACACCAAATGGGCGCCGTGGTACATCCTCCGATCCGACGACAAAAAACGCGCGCGGCTCAACGCCATCCGCCACCTGCTCAAACTGATTCCCTACAAGAAAATCAAACGCGACAAGATCAAACTGCCCAAACGCGAAATGAAACACGCCTACGACGACAAGGCGACGCTCAAGGGCAGAAAGTTCATCCCCGAAATCTATTGAACCATGAAAACCACCTCCATTCTCCTCAAAACGCGGGCGCTGGCGGCGGTGCTGGCGTTTGGCTGGATCACGGTCGCTCCCGTTCCGGCCAACGCCGCGCCGTTGCCTCCGCTGACGGCCGCCGACGGCAATCCACGACTGCCAGGAAAGTTCGTCTGGGCCGACCTCGTCACCGACGACGTTCCCGCCGCGGCGAAGTTCTACTCCAAATTGTTCGGCTGGACGTTCAACGATTACGGCGGTTATCTCATCGCCCGCAACGATGACCGGCCCATCGGCGGTGTCTTTTACAGGCAACGCCCCAAGGACAAGGTCGCCGAGCCGCGCTGGTTCGGTTACATCTCCGTGCCCAACGTGGAGAAGGCGAAGAAGGCCGTGACCGCCAACGGCGGACGCGTTCTCGCCGAGCCAAAGAAAATGCCCGACCGCGGCGAGCAGGCCGTGTTCGCCGACGCCGAGGGCGCGGTGTTCGGAGTCGTCAAATCCAGCAAGGGCGACCCGGAGGATTTTGCGGCAGACCCCGGCGACTGGATATGGATTCAACTGTTCAGCAACGATTCGCGCAAGGCGGTGGATTTTTACCGCGCAGTCGGAGGTTACACGATGATCCGGAACACGGAGACAAACCGGCTGAACGATTACGTGCTGATCAGCGAAGGCTACGCGCGCGCGGTGGTGGGAACGATCAAGCCGGAAAGCAGGAACAAGGTTCAGCCGACGTGGCTGCCTTTCGTGCGCGTCAAAAGCGTGACCGAATCCGTCGCCCAGGCGCAGCAGCTTGGCGGCAAGGTGCGCCTGGCGCCCAAACCGGAATTGTTCAACGGCAAGGTGGCCGTCGTCGCGGACCCGACAGGAGCATCCATCGGATTGCTCGAATGGGACGACGAAATCATCAAAGGAGGACGCTGATATGAAAAAGATCAAAACGTCCCTCAAGCTCGGCGCGGTCCTCGGACTGACCTTGATCGCTTCGACCGGTTGCGAAACTGATGGAGGCGGAACGAGCACTCACTCGACGGTCTATTACGGCGTCGGTTGGTATGGCGACCCCTATTATCACGGCGACCATGATTATGATTACGACGTGATCGTGACTCCGCCGGACAGGCCCGGAACGGGTCGCCCGCCGCATGTCGAGCATCCCATCGCACGACCCCCATCCGGAGGTATCAGCCCGCGTCCCTCGCCGATGCCGTCCATTCCGTCCATGTCACGACCCTCGCCGCGCATGGGTGGCGGCGGAGGCGGAAAACGGAGATAGACCTTTCGCGGCCATGAAGTCGCAGGAAACAGATCAAACGACGCGTTCAGCCGCTTCCAAGAAGCATGTGTTGTTTGAGCCGCTCGCGCTGGTGCTGCTGTCTCTGGCGACCGTTGGAACGGCGTGGTGCTCTTTTCAGGCGGCCGCGTGGGGCGGCGTGTCCCAACGGACCATGAACCTTTCCGCCACCGCAGGCCGTCGCGCGGCAGCCAACGAACTCCAGAACACGCAATTCGCAATGCTGGACGTCATGTTGTTCGCCGAATTCATCAACGCCCGAGCCGCCTCCAACGAGTCTCACGCCGTCTTTTATCTCGAACGTTTCCGGCCCGAAGCCAGGGCCGCCTTCGACGCGTGGATGGCGACAAAACCATTCGAGAATCCCGACGCCCCGCGTCATCCCTTCGTGACCAATTACTACAAACCGCGCCTGTTGGAAGCGGCACGCGAGTTTGAGAATGAGAGTCAAAGTCTCTGGCAGTCAGCGGGCGACGCGGGCCGCGCCTCCCGCGGTTACGTGATGCTCACCGTGCTGCTGGCCACGGCGTTGTTCTGCGGCGGCACGGCTTCAAAGTTCGACGCGCTCTGGATACGGCGCACCGTGCTGGCGATGGGATTGGCGGCCTTCATCTTCGCCGCGATCCGCTTGCTGATGCTACCCGTGCAACTCTGATTCACCGCCACCCATGCCCGCGAAATTTCCATCGAATCGCCCGCCACACTTCAACCCCGTTTGACGATTATGAAACGATCCTGTCTCGCCCTTTTGATGATTGTCTGCGGTCTCATCGGAAGACCGGAACAATCCTGCCTCGCGCAATCCAACACTCCCGCGCCCGTGTCGCCGCCTTCCGCGCCGGCCGCACCCGCCGCGACCGAAATGGAAAAGCTCGCCATGCCCATCGCGTTGCACCCGGACCCGCTCATTTCCATCATTTTGCCGGCGTCCGTTTATCCCGTGGAAATCGTGCAGGCGGCGAGATTCATCAAGGACACGAACAACCTCGCCAAACTGGACCAGCAACCGTGGGACGAAAGTGTGAGAGCAGTCGCGCGTTTCCCATCCGTCATCGCCATGATGGACGCCGACCTCGAATGGACGTCCCAGTTGGGCCAGGCGTTCCTTGACCATCCCAAGGAACTCATGGACGCCATCC
>DAOLDN010000360.1:0-4273 GCA_035327385.1 Verrucomicrobiota bacterium
TGTTCATGCGACCGAGTGCCAGCGTGCGAATTGTTGACACGGACGGCTTCGATGTCCGCATCGTCGCCGGCGCTGACATCTTGAATCAAGGCAGGCCCAACCCATTTCTCGGAATCACCGTTCGCGCGTTCAAGTTTTGATGCGGTCAGGCGCTCATTAACACCGGATGAACCTCACCACCGCCAAAGCCTGCCTGCGACTATCGAAGCTCGTTTATGGAACGGCCTCGATTGACGAGCGGTCCACCGACACACAGGTGGTCTTCGGCGGGCTGGCCAACGATCCATCGGTGTTGATCGTTGCGTTTCGTGGAACGCGCGGAATCCGCGATGTGCTGACCGACGCGAAGTTCTTGTTCAAGGCGCGCTGGTCGGGCGATTCAAAAGGCGATCCACGGGTGCATCGCGGTTGTCTTGAGGCGGTCCGATCCGTCGCGGAGCGCATACGCAATCGAGCGTTGGACTTCGCGAAGGTGATCATCGCCGGTCACTCGTTGGGCGGAGGCCTGGCCGCGCCGACCGCGCTCTGGTTGCACGAGCGCGGAATCTTCGTGAGCGAAGTCCACACCTTCGGCAGCCTTCGGCCGGGCAACGGCGACTTCTCCGCTCTCTACAACTCAAACCTTCACGACGTGACATTCCGCTGGGAAGCCGAGGGCGATTTGATTCCGTGGTCGCCGCCGTGGGCGCTGGGATACCGACATGTCGGCCGCGAAATGCGGTTGAATAACGACGGAACGTTGCAGGCCGACCCGCCGTTGTGGGCGCTGACCGGGCCGGCGGTCAAAGCTGTCGTCGGTGACGTGAAACAATGGGCGATGACTCACTGCGTGGAAACAAGCAGGATTGGCAGCCTGTTCTATCCTCATTACATCTCGAACTACGAAAAATTGCTGGGAGGTCTCTCGTGAGATTGGAACTGCAACCCAGTCTCGCCGCCGAGAACCGCGCGTTGCGCGCGTTGATTACCGCGCGCGGACCGGCTGATGACGACGGCACAAGCAAGGGCGCGGTGATAAAAGCATTGCCAAACCTGAACGGCCACGAGTTCAACCTGGCCGCTGTTCACGCACTGGTTCCATCCGTCCCGAAGCCCACCATTGCCTGTTGTCTCGGCGACCTCAACGGAGTTCGCATCAAACGCACGAGGCGCGGATTCTACCGCAACCTGGTGGCTTTGCTCCTTTGCGCCTTTGCGTTAAACGCCGCAGCCGCGCAGGTGAAGATCGCGTGGGACGCATCGGCGACAAACGTGACCTATGTCGTTTACGCGTCCACGAACAGTTTCGCTTCGGGAATCATCGAGCCGCAGGTGCGGGTGAACGTGGGAACGAACCTGAGCTTCACCGCAGACTTCCCGATGCGGGGCCGTTGGTATTTTGTCGTAACCGCGCAGCGCGACCATGTTCAAAGCCTGCCGAGCAACGAACTGATAGTTGAAGCTCCAACGCCGCCCGCAAACACGCGGACACTGGCCGTGGAATACACTCCCGTCATAACCGGCACCAACTGGCAGGACGCGGGCTTTTTCAGAATCAAAATCCAATGACACGCAAATGACACCCATCCTCGCACAAGCTCAACTCGACGGCGATCTCATCGTCAAGCTGCTCATGCTCGCGCTCATCGTCGGCCAGGTGGCGGCCTTGTGGTTGGGCATCGCGAACCGCAACACGATCCAGAAGCGCGAGATCACAAACGGCTTCGCGGCCGCCAGCAAGGAGGAGCACGACGCCCTGGTGAGGGACAACCAAAAGGTTCACGACCAGTTGTTCGCGAACATCAGCGGCAAGGAACGCGGCCTGCGCGAGGAGCTGGGAAAAGAACTCCGCGGACTGAGAAGCGATCTGGGAGAGACGACGTCCACCATGCACGAGCTGAAGGGGGAGATGAAGCAGCTCTCCATCCAACTGGTCAACGTGCAGCAACAACTCCAGGCGAAATGAGCGACGAACAACTCCAGGTCACCAGGGATTTCATTCTGCGCGCGGCGGCGAGATTTCCGCGCGGCATCACGCGGACCACGCTGGACATTTCCGCGGCTTCGGCTGGACTGACGACCGACAAGGACGGGGCCAACTCGATGCAATCGCACATCGAATACCTGATCGGCGCCGGGCTTCTGGCCCGCAAACCCAAGGCGCACACGGCGAGCCTGGAACTGTACGCCGTGACACCGGCGGGCGACGATTATCTGCGCAGCCAGAAACTTTTGTGAATGAGCGCGAACAAAAATTTTTCAGGCGAGGACCGGGCGGCACTGGTCAACCTGCTCGAACGGTTTGGACTCACGGTCCAGAGCTTCGACGCGTTGCGCTCGGACTCTTACGAGCAATCGCTTGCGCGGCACTCGTTGGAGCACCTGGAACTGCTCTATGTGGAGCTGTTGAAGCCGGGCCAGGCGCAGGAGGAGGCGCAACGCAGGTGTCCGCCGTGGCCTCCTGGTTCGGCGCGCGCCGGCAGGCAACCCTCCACAGGGGCGCTATCGCAGATCGCGGAGCGGATACGCACGGAGAGCACGCTCAACTCGTTGGGCCGCGTCTCCACCTTCGTCGAGAAGTTGCGATCGCGGGCGGACTCGCTTCCGGCCGGAAAACAGAACGAAGTGTTGGACACGATAGTGACGCTGGTTGGAGAGGAGATGATCCAGGCCAGGCTGGGCGGCGCTCCAATGATCGCCTTGCTCGATCCGCTGGACCGCTTGCTCACCAGCCAGGGGATGAAGACGAAGGCGGAATTCGAGCGCGAGAAGATCGAGCTGCGCAAGCAGGCGGAAGCCCGAAGCCAGGAGAAACTCCGGTTCGAGCGCGAAAAGTGGGTTGCGGAATCATGTCGCAAAATTCTTGCGGCAGCCACGGACCAGAGGGCGAAGGACATTGCCGAGATGTCTGTCACCAACGAAGAGAAGATCAGGATGCTGCGGGCGGAATACTTCAAGGACGTGGACGCGCTGGAGGCGAGCGGGGAGGTGAAGCTGCCGGCATGAAAAAGTGGACGCGCAGAATTTACCAGAACGTGGCGCTCGTGGCCGTGCGCAAGGCGCGCGCCATGGTTTTATTCTGGGCGCGGCAATGCCGCAAATCCACCACGCTTGGGGACATCGCCTTTGACACGATGTCAAAGGAGTCCGGCCGAAACGTCATCGCCGCCAGCGCCTCGCTGCTCACTGGGTCTGAATTGATCAGCAAAACACTGTCCACGGCCGAGCAGGCGCAGATGGTGGCGCGCGAGGCGGCGGCGGTGCAGACGACGATGCAACAATCCAGCGACGCCTCCGCAGGCAAGTTGCAGTTCAAATGCGCGAACTCGGACACCGGCAAGGTTTACAACAACCTGACCGCTCAAGACTTCACGGACCTCTATCGCAGTTCGAGACTGGAGCTTCGCCTTTACTTCGACAAGACAAGCTACTCGCGCACGCTCATCATCGCTCCAAACCCGGCAACAGCGCGCGGCTGGACGGGCACGGTCGTGCGTGACGAGGCCGGCTTCACGCACCCCAACCTTGAGACGGATTTGCAGGTCGCGGTGAAGCCGATCATGGATACAGACCCGACGTTCAAACTGATCTACGCTTCCAACCTGCCGCGCAACGATCGCCACCCCTTCTTCGAGATGACCCTGCCCGAGCCAGGCAGCAACTTCGCGCCCCAGCCCGGAGGGCACTTCTATCGTGGCCAGAACGGCATCCTCATTCATCGCGTTTCCCTGGCCGACGCGTACGCCGCCGGCCACGTGCTTTACGACCAGCGCGAGGGCAGGCCGATGACGTATGAAACATTCTGCGCCGACCCCGCCAACCGACTGGGACTTGATGACAGTTACCGGCTGATCCACAAGGCGAGCGGCAACGCGGTTATTGATCTATTCGCGCTGACCACGTCGCAGACGCGGGGCGTTGGCCAGTGCGCCTGCGCGCTCGTTGAGACCGATGGCGAGCTATCCCACGCGCTGCTGCAATTCCTGCGCACCGTCGGCGATGGCCCGGTAGGCATCGGCTTCGATGTGGCCACCACGACCAACGACGTGAGTAATCCCAGCGTGGTGACTCTCACCGAAAGGCTCGGCGTCGAGAAAGCGCAACGGCTCGTGCTGGTGTGGAAAGAGAAGGACCCCAAGGTCGCGCGCGCCCGACTGCGCCAGATCATCCAGACAGTGAAGATGCGCGAGAAGGGCGGTCCAGCCCGGCGACTCTGCATTGACGCGACAAACGAAGTTTATTTCGCGCGCGAAACCGCGCAGGAACTTTCCGGCCTGATTCCGATTGAGTTGGT
>DAOLDN010000361.1:0-4261 GCA_035327385.1 Verrucomicrobiota bacterium
AGCGCCGCGCGAAATCCTCGAAACCCTTGTTCCAGAAATCCTGGCCGGTCGGCGGGAACGCGTAGATCGAATGCCAGATGGACGAGCCCGTGAACCCATTGACCACTGCCGGGAAATCGTCACCGCCTTTGCGGCCCGGTTTCGCGTTGAAGAACTTTCGCGCGGCACGGGCGGTGTCTTTCATTTTTTCAGCCGCGCGCTGGCGAACGCCCTCCGGCTTTCCATCGCCCCAGACATCGGGAGGCAGAATTGCCTTGTGGCGCTCGTCAATGAGGTCGCAAACCGCTTGGCCGACCAGGTGCGAGGAAATGGCAAAGCAATTCAGCCCGTTCTTTTTAAGCAGCGTCCATTTGTTTTGGACGTAATCCTTTTCCGCCAGTGCGCGATCCACTTCAAAGTGGTCGCCCCAGCAGGCAAGTTCGACGCCGTCGTATCCCATCTTTTTGACCAGCGGCAGTAGTCTGGCAAGCGGAAGGTCGGCCCATTGTCCCGTGAAAAGTGTGATTGGTCTCGGCATAAGTGATTATGGTTTGCAGACGATGTTTGACGCAGTTCATTCAAGGGTCAAGCGTTTCAGTGCGGCGAGGCATCGTTAGTCTTGACGACATGAATGTGCGGATTGACCGATTGACCGCGTGTGCTTTCATCTATTTACTATCAACAATGTCAATTTTTGAATGAACCGCGACGCTGCCGTGTCTGATTACAGCCGGCGGCAACGGTTGAATCCGAAGGTGACGTTTGCGACAGAACTGAAAATATCGGGCCAACGCCGACAACAAAACATGACCGACAAAACTCTGAATGAAACGGGTTGCAGTCCCTGTGGCTGCAAATGGGATTATTCACTGGCATTTCTCATCCTTCGCGGCTGGCTTGCGGTGAGGGCGATCGTTACGGGCATCGAAAAATTCGCCACCTACGTCACCATCCAGAAGCCGCTGATTGATCCCGTCACAGGAATGGAAGATCCCAGCGGCGCGCTCGTGGACGTGAAAATGAAAGTGTACGCGGCCACCAATTACTCCGGCATCCCCGCATCGCTCAAAGACCGCTTCGCCAACGAGCCGATGCTGCCGAAGTTCGCCATGTCGCCGTTCGACACGCTGCTGGGCCCGTTGCTCATCATCACCGGCGTGATGCTGTTGCTGGGCATTGGAACACGATTGTCGCTGTTTGCGCAGGGGTTGATTTATATCGCATTAACCGCGGGATTGATTTTGATCCGACAGGACGACGGAGTGGCGTGGCTCGGAATCCACGTCGCTCTCATCGCGCTGGCGTTGATGCTCGCACAACACAACAAGTTCGCACTTCTCAAAAAATGGTAGCCTCC
This sequence comes from Verrucomicrobiota bacterium, assembly GCA_035327385.1. GTDB lineage: Bacteria > Verrucomicrobiota > Verrucomicrobiia > Limisphaerales > JADLHS01 > DAOLDN01. The sequence goes on from DAOLDN010000361.1 coordinate 1,337, forward strand.
CCATTCACCCGACGGGAATTCATCAGCACCACCGCTGCGGCGGGCGCTGGATTGATTCTGTCCTCAAGCGCCAAAGTCATGGCACAAGCCTCCGGCACGAATGACAAGTTGAACATCGCGCTCATCGGTTTCGGCGCTCAGGGCCGCGTTCTGTTGGAATCGCTGCTCAAGATCGAGGGCATCCGCCTGGCCGCCATCGTTGACATCTGGGAATACGCGCTGACATACGGCAAACGTTATCTCAAGGCGATGGGTGTGGAGGTCAACGCCTACGAAAACTACGAGGACTTGTTGGAAAAGGAAAAGGATTTGCAGGCCGTCATCGTGGCCACGCCGGATTTCTGGCACGCGCCCATCACCAACGCGTGTCTCAAGGCCGGGCTGGATGTCTATTGCGAAAAAATGATGAGCAACACCATCGAAGGCGCGCGTTCGATGGTCCAGACGATGCGCCAGACCGGGAAGCTGCTTCAGATCGGCCATCAACGCCGCAGCAACCCGCGCTACATGTTCGCTCTGAACCGGCTGTTGCGAGAATCCAAACTGTGCGGACGCCTCACTGCTGCCCAAGCCCAGTGGAATCGCGCGGCCACCGAAGACTTTGGATGGCCGAAACGCTCGGACATGAAACCGGAGCACTTGGCCCGTTACGGCTTCAAGGACATGCACCAGTTCCGGAACTGGCGCTGGTTCAAGGAACTGGGCGGCGGCCCGTTGTCCGACCTTGGAGCGCATCAGATTGACATCTTCAACTGGTGGTTCGGCGTGCCTCCGCGCGCGGTACTCGGCAGTGGCGGCGTGGATTACTACGCCAACCACGAGTGGTATGACAACGCGATGGTGATCTACGAATACGTATTGCCCGAAGGCGTCGCCCGCGCGTTCTATCAGGTCCATACCACCACCAGCGCCGGCGGCGGTTACTTCGAGTATTTCATGGGCGACGAAGGCTCGATCAAGATGTCCGAGAATCCAAACCTCACGGTCATTTATCGCGAAGCGCGCGCGCCATCGTGGGACGCACTCATATCAAAAAATTACCTTCGCGCCAAGGCGATGCCCGTTGCCGCTCCCACCGAGAACACCAAGGTGGACGTGCGCGAAACGTTGCAGCTCGCGCAATACGAGATTCCCGTCACGTTCAACAAGCTCATCCACCAGCCGCATCTGGAGAATTTCTTCAACACCATCCGCGGCAAGGCGAAGTTGAACTGCCCCGCCGACGAGGCCTTCGCCAGCGAATACGTCATCTTCAAGGCCAACGAAGCCATCGCTGCCCAGAAAACAATTGATATTTCCAAACACGCCATCGAAGCTTGAACACGACCGATATCCGTATGCAAAACAAAGCCATTATTTCCACACTGGCAATCGCCTTGGCCGCCTCCATCGCGACCGCGCAGGACAAGGTGCCGTTGAAACTGCAACTGCCCAAACCCGTGACCGTCGGCACGCCGGTGCCCATCAAGGTTTCCAATCTCGAACCCGCTCGCGCCGGCAAACGGCCCGACTTCATGGTGCCGCCGGGAACCGTAAATCTCGCAAAGGACAAACCTGTAACGTCCAGCGACCCCGAGCCTGTCATTGGTTCGCTCGACCTCGTCACTGACGGCGACAAGGACGGCGACGAGGGCGCATGGGTCGAACTCGGACCGGGCAAACAATGGGTGCAGATTGATCTGGAGAAGGAAGGCGAGATTTACGCCATCGTGCTGTGGCATTTCCATTCACAGGCGCGGGTGTATCTCAACGTCGTCGTTCAAGTCTCCAACGATCCCAAGTTTGAAAAGGACGTGACGACCATCTTCAACACGGACGCGGCCAACGAACTCGGCCTCGGCGAAGGCAAGGATCTGTCCTACATCGAAAGTTTTGAGGGCAGGATCATTGACGCCAAGGGTGTCAAAGGCCGTTACGTCCGCCTCTACAGCAAGGGCAACACGGCCAACAAGCTCAACCATTACATCGAGGTCGAAGTCCACGGCAAACCCGCGTCTTGAGTGAATGTAGAATGAAGAATGCAGAATGACGAAACAACGTCGGCCCGGTCGTTGAAACCATTCTGTCGTTCGTCAGTTTTCATTCAGCGGTTTGCCTTCGTCCTTCTGGCGTTGCTCGCGCTGGTTGTCCGCCTGCCGCAACTGGCCGAACGACCCATGCACACGGACGAAGCCGTCAACGGCTACATCCTCGGCGAAATCCTCGACGGCCAATCCTACCAGTACGATCCGCAGGACAAACACGGGCCGTTTCTGTTCGCGCTGGCCACACCCGTCGCACGACTTTGTGGAGCGAAACACTTCGCCGACCTCACGGAAACGCAACTGCGGCTCACGCCCGCGATCTTCAGCGCGCTTGCGATCCTGTTGTTCGGCACAGGCGTCAGAGTGTTTGGATTCATCCCGTGCGTTGTCGGAGCAATCCTGTTCGCAATCGCTCCGATATCCGTTTATTACGGTCGTTATTTCATCCACGAGACCCTCTTCGTTGCCGCGACGCTTGGTCTGTTGATCTTCGGATGGCGCATGCTGCGTGACAACTCGCTGACTGCGGCTGCGCTCACCGGATTGTTTGCGGCAATCGCGCTCGCCAGCAAGGAAACGGTCGTCATCAATTTCATGGCACTGGCGTTCACTGGCGGCGCGATGTTGTTGGTCAGGAGAATGGAACGCAAGACGTTTGCCGCCGCAGGACAGGCGTCGCGCCTGTCTCCAACTTCTTTGGAGAGTTCAGATCTGAGACACGCGCGACGCCTGTCCTACGCTGTCGCCACCGGAGTGTTTGCGGTTGCCACCATTCTGCTTTTCACGTGGGGCGGACGCCACTGGCAGGCGTTGGCGGATTTGTTCCGCGGAGTTCCGTTGTTCACGGCCCGCGCCCGCGGTCAGGGACATGAGAAGCCGTTTCAATACTATTTCACGGTGC
>DAOLDN010000362.1:0-4260 GCA_035327385.1 Verrucomicrobiota bacterium
CTCAGGCTTGCCGCCGCCGGTGCTGGTGGGCACTGGGCCGACCTTGCCGTCCTCGTCCGCTAAGGCGATGGACATTTGGGCCTTCACCTCTACACGGTAGCTGTCCATGTCGATTGTCTCCAGAATGCCTTTAGACAGGTCGTCCTCTTTCGGTGCGGGCAATTTCGGTATCAGAAAATTCAGGAAGATGGAGAGTTTTTCCCATTCAGCAATCGTGTATGGCAGCACCGTGGCGAGGAAGCTGTAGGTGCGGACAAAAATCTTGGCGTTGCCCTTGAACTCCACCTGTGCGTCTTCGTCGAGCTGATCTTTGTAGGCAACGACACATGTGTCGAGGATGGGGTCGAGTTGATCTCGGTCCGCGCCGCCAAGATACGATTGCACTAAATTCTCCACGTCCGGCCACGCATAAACCTGCCGCGCGTCGAGCGCCGCCTTTAAGTCGTGGATTTTATTCGGGTCAGTCGCCTCGCTGAGAATGGTTGTGCGATAGAACGGTTCAAAGGCTTCCCGAATCGTTTCCGCGTCGTTGACGAAATCGAGGACGAACGTGTCGTGCTTCAAAGGATGAGCGCGATTGAGGCGCGAGAGCGTCTGCACCGCCTTGCCGCCGGAGAGAATCTTGTCCACATACATCGTGTGGAGGAGCGGCTCGTCGTAGCCGGTCTGAAATTTATCCGCCACGATGAGAAAACGATATGGGTCTTCCTGAATCAGTTCCTCGATTTGCGAGCTTGGGAAACCGTTCATCGCGGCTTCATCCATCGGCTTGCCGCCAACTTCGTGCTCACCGGAATAGGCTACAATGGCTTTGTAGGGGCTTTTACGCTCCGCGAGGTAGGCGTCGAAGGCCTGCTTATATTGGATGGCCCGGGCGATGCCGCTGGTGACAATCATTGCCCGCGCCTGACCGCCCAGTTTCTTGCGGGCGAGCACTTCCTCGTGAAAGTGGTCGATCATGATCTCAGCTTTGCGGCGGATGGCGTGGTCATTGGATTCAACGTAACGGCGTAATTTTTTCTGCGCCCGCTTCACATCAAACTCCGGATCATCATCCACCTTCTTGATTAGCCGGTAATAGCTCGATACTGGCGTGTAGTGTGCCAACACATCCAAGATAAAGCCTTCTTGAATCGCCTGCTTCATCGTGTAGGAATGGAACGGGCGGAACGAGCCGTCTGCCTGTTGCACGCCAAACAATTCCAATGTTTTGTTCTTTGGTGTGGCGGTGAAGGCAAAGTAGCTGGCGCTGACCAGCAGTTTTCGCGATTCCATGATCCGATTGACCTTGTCTTCGTAGGTCTCCTCTTCCGCTTCCTCCCCGTCTTTCGACAATGCAGCGTGCATTTTGGCCATGGTGCGCCCGCCCTGACTGGAGTGCGCTTCATCAATGATGATGGCAAACTTGCGTTCTCGATGCTCCGAACCGATTTCATCGAGAATGAACGGGAACTTCTGAATCGTCGTGATAATGATCTTTTTGCCGCCCTCGATGAACTTTCGCAAATCGCCGGAGTGCATGGCCGCGCCAACAACCGCCGAGACTTGGGCAAACTGCCGAATATTCTCGCGAATCTGTTTGTCCAGCACGCGGCGGTCGGTCACGACGATGATGGAATCGAACATTGCGGCATCGCCGGCCTTCAACTCCACGAGCTGGTGGCCGAGCCAGGAGATTGAATTGCTCTTGCCTGAACCAGCGGAATGCTCAATCAGATACCGGTGGCCAACTCCGTTGACGGTGGCGTGCGCAAGCAAGCCGCGCACGAGGTCAAGCTGGTGATAGCGGGGGAAAATCTGTTTTCGCTTCTTTCGCCCCTTGCGGTCCACTTCCTCTACAATCTGCGCGTAATTCTCAATGATGTTGGTGAGGCTGATTGGTTGAAGTGCCTCTTTCCACAAATAATCCGTCGCCAAACCGCTGGGATTGGGCGGATTGCCCGCTCCATCGTTGTAGCCCTTGTTGAACGGCAAAAACCAGCTTTTGGCGTCCTTCAATTCCGTGCACATCCAGACCTCGTGGTCGTCCACGGCGAAATGCACCATGCAGCGGCCAAACTGGAAAAGCAGTTCTTTGGAACTGCGGTCGCGCTTGTATTGGTTGATAGCGTCCTCGACCGTTTGCTTGGTGAGTTTGTTTTTCAACTCGAACGTGGCGACCGGCAGGCCGTTGATGAAAAGGCAAAGGTCGAGCGCGAGTTGCGTGTTGTCTTTGCTGTAACGTAACTGGCGCGTAACGCTGAAAATGTTAGCCGCGTGCAACGCCGCCGCCTTCGCATTGCCTGGGGTGGGCGTGCCGTAAAACAAATCCACATGCACCGGCCCGTGCTTGATGCCTTTGCGGAGCACGTCCACGACACCACGCTTGGCAATCTCGCCCTGCAAGCGGTCGAGGAACTGGTGACGCGACGGACCTTCCGCCGCCAGATTCAATTCCGCGACGAGCTTGGGCTGGGTGGTTTCGAGGAAATTGAGGAGCTTGGCGGTGTCCACCGCGTGGTCGCGGTCGTAATCCTGCCAGTTGCCGGCGACGTAGTGCGGCGGGGGGGCCGCGCCGGGCAACGATTTATCGTGGAGCGCCGCCGGGCCGCCGGCGGATGCACCCGCCGGACCGACGAGGCTGGCGACGATTAAACTTTCGAGGCCCTTCTCGCTGGTGTCGGTGGGTGGCATAGATTCAGTGCAAAAAGAATACTCAGGTTTTTGGGTTCACTTCACGCTCAATATCAATTCGCGTATCGGCGAAAATTGGTTCGGAGTCTGGCACGCAGTCGTTGTGATACTGCATGAGCCAAAGATATTTGGCTTTCACTTGCGGCTCGGTCGCCGCGTGGTAAGCGGCGAGCACTGAACTTTTATGCAGGCCGAGAAACCACGCCCCGTTTTTCACGTCGCGTTGATATAGCAGGTGCGATTTATCTTCATCCCGCGCTTTGATATAGGCTTCGCGGTCTTCCTTGTAAACCCAGCCATGATCTTCATCGCGGGTGATGGGGAGATAATTGAGCATGAAAAGTTCCTGAGCCGGAGCATTGGGTGACTGGAAGGGCCGGAAATAGCGTGCAAAAGTGTCGTCCTCGGCTGAGTAACGGCCTCTGCCGCGAGCCGTGGTGAGAAAATCCTTGGTGGCGGGGTCAATCAGGATGACCGGATGGACAGCCAGCTTGCTTTCCAGGCGATACGCCGTGACGAGTGGGGGACTGAGCAAAATATCATCCTCAAAAAAGAATGTGCCCCGGCTGATACCGCCGCGCAGAAAAATGCCTTTCACTGCGCAACGGGCTTGAACCAGCATCATTCGCCAAATTTCCTGCATGAAGAAATCAAACTGCCCCATGTGGCGCGCCCCGCTGCAATCGTCGGTGACAGCGATCACGACCCCATCCGATAAGGCAATTACCCGCTTGCCGTAATCCTCATTGAGTGCGGCCTGGTCTTCCGTGTCTTCAACGGCGGATGGTTTCTCAAACTCCTGCTGCACGAAAAGCAGTTTTTCGTAAACACGAGTGAGCGCCTCCGGCGTCGTGGCATTAGCAATATCTTCGCTGAAACCGAGGATGTCCACAAAGGCGACCAAGTGATGATTTGGCGTTGGAAGAGTTCTAGGGCGCGGCGGAGGCGCTGGCGGACGCGGCTGGTTCAAGGCATCAGCTATGGCAGTGCGAAGTTCGTCACTTGATTCTTCGGGCGTCTCTGGATTGCTGGCGTTTTCGCTCATGATCAAGTTATTTTAAGGCAGTTCAAATATCCGGTCGCTCACTGCTTTTCTGTTTGGCCGCCCATTCCTCAAACTGCTTTCCCAAATCCTGTTCGAAGTGGGCGATACCGTGGGAGATGGCCGCCAGATACTTTGGTTGCGCCCCACTTAACGGCTGCTGGCCGGTGATTAAATTGGCTTTGAGCGTGGTGATGGTCTGGCCGTAGGAACACGAATCATACCCAGTGATGGGATCAGTCCGGCCCGTGTAATCTGAATGACGGACGAAAGCTCCGGTGGGAAACGATTCCGCCTCTCCGGCTCGGGCAGCGAAAATGATTGGATCGGAATCGTAAACCTTCATGCCGGTCTTTTTCTCCACGTCCACGCGCTGGGGGAGAATGGCCAAATAACTGGACGTGCCATCACCGGAGACGGCGACGACGGCGGAAGTGCATTTGGCGGCAAGCGTGGCTGGCAACGTATCCGGGGGAAGCTGTTCGATCTGGTAAAACGCAATCTGCCCCTCAGCCACGTCGTGTCGAAGCAGCTTTACGGCTTCA
>DAOLDN010000363.1:0-4254 GCA_035327385.1 Verrucomicrobiota bacterium
CCGCCAATTCCATGGATTTCGACGACCTGCTCGTCCTCTGGTTGCGTCTGCTGCAACAGCACGCCGACATTCGCGAACTCTACCAGCGCCGCTTCCAGTTCATCCTCGTGGACGAATACCAGGACACCAACAAGCTCCAGTGCGACCTGATTGATCTGCTGGCCGCGCGACATCACAACGTCATGGTCGTCGGCGACGACGCGCAAAGCATCTACGGCTGGCGCGGAGCGAATTTCCAGAACATCCTCAAATTCCCGGAGCGTTATCCAGAAGCGAAGATGTTCAAGATCGAAACCAACTACCGCAGTACGCCGGAAATCCTCAACGTCGCCAACGCCGCCATCGCGACCAACGTTCATCAATTTCCCAAGGAACTGTCGCCCGCGCGCAAATCCGGGATCAAACCGGCTCTGGTCGCCTGCAACACAGCCTCCGAACAGGCCGCATTCGTCGCGCAACGCGCTCTCGAACTGCGCGACGAGGGCGTGAGCCTGGACCAGATGGCCGTGTTGTATCGTTCCCATTTTCACGCGCTCGAGCTTCAACTGGAACTCACGCGCCGCAACATCCCGTTCGCCATCACCAGCGGCATCCGTTTCTTCGAACAGGCGCACATCAAGGACGTGACCGCGCACATCAAATTCGTCGCCAACCCGCGCGACGAACTGTCCTTCAAACGTCTCGCGCAACTCCTGCCGGGCATCGGCGGCAAGGGCGCTGACAAGCTGTGGACGACGTACGAGCCTAAAGTCCGCATCCCGCAATCCGCCGCCGAAGACGCAACACGCAACACGTCCCACGATGACGGGACAACACGCCCAGGCCTGGCAACCGCGCTGCAACAATGTTCCTCCGCCGTCCCGAAAAAAGCCGCCACCGCGTGGGCGCAGTTCACCGCCACCCTCTCGCAGTTGGAGGAAAAATCCACGCGCCAGAGCGCGTCGAAACTGATCCAACTGGTCATCGAGGCCGGCTACGACGATTACCTCAAGCAGACTTACGAGAATTACCTGAACCGTCTGGACGACTTGAAACAGCTCGCCATCTTCGCGCAACAGTTCGCGTCCCTTGACGAATTCCTCACGCAACTGGCGCTGCTCACCAACGTGGAGGCCGAGGACGAACAACCCGCCGACGGCGACACCGAACGCATGCGGCTCTCGACCATTCACCAGGCCAAGGGACTGGAGTTCGACGTGGTATTCGTGATCATGATGTGCGACGGATTGTTTCCGTCAGGTCGCACGCTGGACACCAACGACGGCGAAGAGGAGGAGCGGCGGCTGTTTTACGTCGCAATCACACGCGCCCGCAACGAACTGTATCTGAGTTATCCGCTGATCCGCGCAGGCTACGGCAGCAGCGGCGACATGTTTCAACAACCGTCCAGGTTCCTGGAGGAAATCCCGAAAGATCTGCTCGAAGAATGGAATCTGCGGACGTATTGACGGGCGGAGACGAGCGGCGCAAGGTTGCATCGCGCGCCCAAATGCGGCATCATTTGCACAGACTGAGCAACCAAACCAGACTTGCAACCATGAGCGCCATTGCCGAACCCACAAGACCACAGACAACATCCGCCACCAACCAGCTTGACCAGCTCAAGTTGATCACCACTGTCGTTGCCGACACGGGCGACTTTGCCACGCTCAAACAATTCGCACCGCGCGACGCCACCACCAATCCGTCGCTCATTTTCAAGGCGGCTCAAATGCCCGAATACCAGTGGCTTGTGGACAAGGCCGTGACCGACAACAAAAAGGCCGGCCTTCACGCTGTGATGGACAGTTTGCTGATCCTCTTCGGCGTCGAGATTCTGAAAATTATTCCCGGTCGCGTTTCCACCGAGACGGACGCGAATCTTTCGTTCGATGCCGATGCGCTCGTCGCCAAGGGCCGGCGTTTCATCGAGCTTTACAAAGCGCGTGGCATTGACCGCGAACGCATCCTCATCAAGATCGCCTCCACTTGGGAAGGCATCCGAGCCTGTGAAGTGCTGCAAAAGGAGGGCATCAACTGCAACCTCACTCTGCTCTTTTCCCTGCCACAAGCCGTAGCATGCGCGGAAGCTGGCGCGAAGCTCATCTCGCCATTCGTGGGTCGCATCCTCGACTGGCACAAGAAACACACCGGCAAAGATTTCGGGCCGGCTGAAGACCCCGGCGTGTTGTCGGTGAAGGAAATCTATGCCTACTACAAGAAATTCGGCTACGAGACCGAAGTCATGGGCGCGAGCTTCCGCAACGCGGGTGAAATTCTGGAACTGGCCGGGTGCGACCTGTTGACCATCAGCCCGCAGTTGCTCGCAGAACTGAAAAACTCCACCGCACCCGTCCAGCGCAAACTGGACCCCACCAGCGCCAAATCCAGTCCCGTAGAACGTCTGCCGCTGGACGAGAAAACTTTCCGATGGCTGCTGAATGAAAATCAGATGGCCACCGAGAAAACGTCCGAAGGCATCCGCCTGTTCAATGCGGACGCGATGAAATTGGAACAGTTTGTCGCCTCCAAATTGTGACACAACGGTTGAACTGCCGGAAATGCGGCGTCATCAGCGGAGTGACTTCGAGGCGGGCGGAAAGGACGCGCCGGGTCAAAGTTGTCCCGGCGCGATTGCGCAGTCCTGACGCGGTACTGTTGATGCGCTGTCGAGTTGCAACTGAACGATGTTCGCCCCGGGTGTTTCCACTTTCTTCGGCAACGACAACTTCAGTTTCTCGCCACGTTCGTTGACCGGGTCTGCCCAGACCTGGAATTTCGTCAATCGCGCCGCGCCATAGATCGTCGCAAACGCCGTGTCCGTGGCGTCCAAGCCGCTGGCGATGAAGATTCGGCCCTTGCGCGCAATGTTGTCGTGCGGATCGAACACCTGCCACCCGCCTTCCAGCCACACTTCGGCATACGCGTGAAAATCCATCGGCAAACCGTCCTCCGGCACTTCGATATCCGGCAGATACGCCACTGAATACCGCGCCGGCATGTTGAACGCGCGACACAACGCGATGACCACATGCGCCATGTCGCGACAAACGCCCTTGCGCCGCAGAATGGTGTCCGCCGCGGACCAATCGGGGAAACTCGATCCCAACTGGTATTCAATGTGTTTGTGGACCCAATCGCAGATGGATTTGGCCCGCTCCCAACCGGACGGCACTTTGCCGAAGTTTTCCCAGGCGAAATTCAACAGTTCGTCCGTCTCCGCGTAACGACTGGGCAAGGTGTAACGCAACAGTTGCGGCGGCAATTCCTGCGGTGGAATCTGCCGGGCATTGGGCCGAACGACGTCCAACTCCGGCGACACCGTCACGGTGGCGTCATAACGGACCACGTTGTCACCCGGCGCGAGCAGGATGCGTTTGCAACGATTGCCATAGGCGTCGAGAAAATCATCCGCCGCCGTGGCTGTGACCAGTTGCAGTTCCTCACTGGCCAGCATGTGCCGCGTGTGCGGCGGCGGTTGCACGATGAACACCGCCGGCGTAACCACCGCCGTGGTGTAACTGAGCTGGCAACCAACTTTGACGCGATACATGACCCGCGCAGCTTACGGTCCGCGCCAGACCAAAACCAGACTGTTTCAGCCACAGAGGAACACAGTTTCACCCAGATGCAAACCGAATGACGCCGACTTGTCTGACCGTCGAGTGATTCTGGACTACCCCAGAGCCTCATCTGCGTTTCATCTGTGACAATCTGTGGCTGAAAAATGTTTGTCGGATTTTTCAGTCGGCGGCTGTTTAATGGGTGAGATGCACGATCAGTCCGATGCCCAACTGCTCCGCGCCTACGCCAAACGCGGCATGTAAACCGACTTTGCCGAGATTGTCGCGCGCCAAACAGAACCGGGCGGCAAGGATGCCTGACGCTACGATTGGTTCAGCGATGCCGGGAACTTCGGCCATCAGGTCAGCGTCGTGTAAATTCGCCGACCCCAACGGGGGTCCGGCCAATCTCATTGCACCCACGATGAACGCCGATGCCACAACCCCGTTGGGGTTGATGATGTATTCCACACGCCCCCAGGTTAGCTCGTGCCTCGCAACCCTGGGCTTTGGGACGCAATCCCGTTGGGATTGAATCAAGCCTTCGGCGCGGTAGATACGGCTGGCGCGGCTTCCGGCTTCTTCACCTTCACGTCGATGTAAAGTTCTCGGCGTTGTTTCGGTGAAACAGCACTGGGAGAATCGGTCATCAAGCACGTGCCTTTAGCGGTTTTCGGGAACGCAATAACGTCGCGGATGCTCGGCGTGCCGC
>DAOLDN010000364.1:0-4238 GCA_035327385.1 Verrucomicrobiota bacterium
CAGCCGATGACGTCACCGCCGGCTGTCTGCGCAATGCTGTGGATCTCGCCCGCCGCGATGGCGACGACATTGCTCAGATCGTTCGGCACGGAAACCTGACCGTAGGTGTCGTCCCCCCAGCAAACGACCTTGCCGTCCCGCTTCAACGCCATGCTGTGGAAAAGTCCGGCGGCGATGGCCGCAACATTCGTGAGTCCGGCGGGTATGTTGGTCTGGCCATAGCCATTGTTGCCCCAGGCGACGACCGTGCCGTCGTTCTTGAGAGCGAGGCTGTGGAATTCACCCGACGCAATCGCCACCACATTGCTCAGATTGGCCGGCGGTGTGACCTGACCGTAATTGTTTGTTCCCCACGCCGTGATTGTGCCGTCGCGTTTCAAGGCGAGACTGTGAATCGAACCCGCAGCAATGGCTGTGACGTTGCTCAGGGTTGCGGGCGGCTGCGATTGTCCGTAGGCGTTGTCGCCCCAGCCGACGACCCTGCCGTCGCTGCGAAGAGCAAGGCTGTGAACGTCTCCCGCCGCGATGGCGGTCACGTTGTTGAGTCCAACCGGCGGCAATGCCTGCGCGTGTCCGTTAAGTCCCCACCCGACAACGGTGCCGCTCGATCGAAGCGCGAGACTGTGAAAATTGCCACCCGCGACGGCGATGATGTTTGTCAGTCCCGGAGGCACATCGGTCTGGCCTGCGCTGTTGTCAGCCCACGCGACGACCGCCGAGGGACGCGTCGCGACTTTCAGCGCGGCATTGGTCGAGGCCTGGCCGAAGGCGTTGGTGATCACGACGCTGTAGTCGCCCGAATCGAATGATTGCACGTTGGTCAGCGCGAGCAGCGCGTTGGTGCTTCCCGCAAGCCTGAATCCGTTGCGAAACCATTGATACGCGAGGGGCGACGTTCCGGTGACGCCGACCTGGAAACTGACGTTCGTTCCGGGGAACACCGTCAGGTTTGCGGGAGGATTTGTGATGACGGGCGGCGAATAGACCGTGAGCAGCGCGTTGGAACTGATGACACCCCCGGCAAGATTGCTGACGGCGACGGAATAGTTGCCGGCGTTGGTGAATTGGGCGTTGATGACGTTGTAATTGGAACTGGTGGCCCCCGCGATGTTTGTGCCGTTGAATCTCCATTGATAGGTGAAAGGCACGGAACCCACCGCCGTAACGCTGAACGCCGCGCTGCTGCCCAGCAGTATGTTCTGATTGGTGGGCTGGCTGATGATCCGCGGAGCGGTGGGAGTGACCGTCAGCGACGCGCCGGTGCTGATCGCGAAACCGTAGGCGTTGCTGACGGCAACGCTGTACGTGCCCATGCTGAAGCCCTGCACATTGCTCAACACAAGGCTGGAGTTGGTCGCATCCGGCAACGCCACCGTGTTGACCCGCCATTGATAGGTCAGCGGAATTGAGCCGATCGCCACGACGGAGAACGTCGCGTTGGACGTGGCCGCGACCGTGAGATTTGTCGGGTGTAGTGTAATGACCGGAGCGGACGGGTTGACCCGCAAGAGCGCGGTGGCGCTGTTGGTGGTGCCGCCCGGGGTGCTGACCAGCACACGGTAACCGCCCTCATCGGCGATTTGCACATTGGTCAAATTCAATGTGCTGCTCGTGGCGCCGTTGATGTTGACGCCGTTCAACTGCCATTGATAGCTCGCGGGAGTGTCCGAGGTAACGCCGACGACAAAAGAGACATTCGTCCCGGCGGGGACGGTTTGATTTGTGGGCTGGGACGTGATCTGCGGCGGATTGCCGGCGAATGATTCGGCGTTGTACAGTTCCAACACTTCAACATCGTTCAACGCCTTGTTGAACAGGTGGAAGTCGTCCAGACCGCCGTTCCAGTAGTAGAAAAATCCGCTGGGATCGCTGTTGTTCGCGCCCAAACTCAACGGAGTGAACTGAGGCTTTGCATACTGCGTCAAGTTGGTCTGAAGTCCGACCCTGGCCCCGTTCAGATACATGGCACACATATTCGTGGCCCTGGAGATGACCAGATGAGTCCACTTTCCTATGACGAAGTTTGTAATGGGAATGGTGATTGATGGGTTTGAGCCACCGCCTCCAAAATCCTGATAAATCACCGACTGGCTGCCAGTGTCGGTCAGGAGTTGAAAACCTCTGAGTCCGTCTGTAGAGCCATTTCCTCCCCTGGCAATGCAGGCGTTTCCATATTGGCCGAAACGAACCCACATACTAAGGGTTATTTCAGTCGGATAGAGCAAGGAGTTGAAGGGGAAGTAAACATTCTGGTTCACACCGTTGAACGAGACGGCGGAGGCCGGCGCATTAAATCTGTTTGTGGTCAAACTCGAGCTGTTGTTGTTCACAACCACCAGTGCGTTGGGGCCAGTGTCAACAATGTTCCCGCTAATCGGCAGGTTCGCCACCAGGTTGGCGGGGAATGGCACAAGCGATGGGGCGTCAATAATCACTTGCGGCACGCTGGTGTATCCACTCCCCGCATTGGACACCGTGATTGAAATCACCGCCCCGTCGCTGATCGCGGAAAAGGCGGTCGCACCCGACCCACCACCGCCCGAAATTGTGACCAGTGGCGGAAACGCGTATCCGCTGCCTCCATTGGTCACGGTAATGCCGACCACAAACCCGTTAAAAATCGTGGCTGTGGCACCAGCGGTATGTTGGGCCGAAGTCGGTGTCGCCAGAAAGGAAATACAAATGACAACGGTCACGGTGATGAATTTTAACATCTGGCGCATGGGATTCCTTTGTTACACAGGTTGCGGCTGACGCTGAATGTAAGCGTTTCTGACACAACCGGCAATTTCTGTCAAGAAAACCGGGCAAATACTTTTGTCAAAGCACATGATTGTCACCTGTTTGTGACACAGCATGGAGCATGGCGGATTATACGAATGGTGTTTGGGAACGCGAACCGGGATGGCGAAGATTCAACCAGTCGGCGTAATTGGTGCGCGTTCGCCGCGTTCGGACGTTGACCCGGCGAGTTTGACTTGAGCGATGAGGCGCGAGTGTTCGGCTTCCCCGACGATTCGCGGAATTGCGCGACAGGTCTTCTCAAAACCGGGGAAGTTCCAGAGGTTCGGAAAGTCACGGCACTGTTGTGGTTTCACCGGTTGCACGGAGCAGTCGTCGCCGTCGAGGAAGACGCACGCGCCATCAGGTTTCTCCTGCAACGCGAGACCACGACGATCCTCGCGGAGTCTGGTGTAGCATTGGATGAATTCGCCTTCACTGACGCCCTTGAAAGTGGCGAGGCGGGTTATTTCCGCGTCGCTCAATCGCACCTGACCCGGCCATCGGCAGCAGGCGGTGCAACGTTGACATTCATAAAAGACAGGCATCCTGCGCTGTGTTATCCGACATTTCGTGCGCGACGGCAACAATCGAACCGCACCATTAGTTCGTGATGACAGCGAACGGGTGACAGGAAACCGCAACTGGAGAACGGTTGAAGAATGAAGAAGGTCTGGCCGATAAATTCCATTGACGCTCGCCGTCAGGCCATGTTATCGCGGTATGGCACAGTGGTTGAACCTTAACCCGAATGAACTATGAGCAATCCTCAAGCGAGTAAAAAAATCCCCGCCGGCATTTGCGGCATCCTCATCGGAGCGCTGGGCATCCACAAATTCGTCCTCGGCTACACCAAGCAGGGACTGATCATGCTGCTCGTCAGCGTGCTTTCGCTTGGCTTGTTGGCATGGGCAATGGGCATCATCGGCCTCATTGAAGGCATCATCTACCTGACCAAGAGCGACGACGACTTCGTCGCGACATACGTCAACGGCAAGAAGGGTTGGTTCTGAACCATTTTCGCGTCGGCGCGAGTTGTGACTCTCTTTCGGAAACTGAGTCCGAAGTCGCCAATCCGTGTCCCGCCCTTAGATGCGTTGAAGGGCGGCTGTTTCAATCAACTTTTGACTTATCACACAACGGCATCTGCCGATTGACGGTAGATTTTCGACCGGACGCACCCGCCCGCCGATGTTGCGGATTTTGCGTTCCCGCTTCCAAGATGCACGTCCGGGTGGTGATACAGCGCGGTGTCAGGAAGCCGATGAAGCATTTTTATTTGTGCGCTGTGTGGCGGGGTTCTAAGCTTCATGCACACACGGGCAAAGACCGCTTTCGGGGTTGTTCGGTGAACAGGGCGCATGCGGCAGCCCTTTGGGTCCATTGTTCCGTCAACCAGTTGTAATCATGAACGCCACGACCGCACCCGTCCCGGACATCGCGAATGTCAGCGACTC
>DAOLDN010000365.1:0-4226 GCA_035327385.1 Verrucomicrobiota bacterium
CCCCCGGCGTAACTTCGCCACACCGGGTTGGGCGGCAACGGAACGGCGGTGATTTTGGCGGCACGGCTGAACACTTAATAACTATTAAAATAATCTTGACGCAGTGCAAGCGCAAAAGTAAGGTTTGGTGTCATATGAATCCAGCCACACGGAACCGGAACGACCGCGAGCGTTCGTGTCGCGGCAAATTCATCACCTCGTGGGCATTCACGTTGATTGAATTGCTGGTCGTCATCGCAATCATCGCCATATTGGCGGCAATGCTGCTGCCCGCTCTCGCCAAGGCAAAAGCCAAGGCGCATCAAACCACGTGCATTTCAAATCTCAAGCAGATCGGCCTCGCATTGAATCTCTACGTGGACGATTACGAGAACTATTATCCTTATGTTTCTGTTGATCCAAGTCTTCTGTACGCGTCCGTTCCGCCGGGCGGCCCCAAATATCTCTGGGGAAAAGCCCTCGGTCCCTATCTTCCCCAACGCGGAGCCAACGCCCTCAGCAGCACAGAGAGCCGGGTGTTCGTGTGTCCTTCGGCGATTTACCGCGATTTGACGGGCAAGACCCTGTCCCCGGCGGACATTTCAAAAACCTACGCCTGCACAGGCACAATGTTGGGTCGTACGGCCAGCGGAGGACAAACGACATCGCTGCCACGCAAAGTCCCACGATTCTTGAATGCAACGGAAACGCCGATCGTCGTGGAATCCAAAATTGACCTGACTTCCTCGCCGACCAGCAAATCGTGCCCCTCGAACCTGCGCTGGCTTCATTCCAGTGAACCTTGCGTTCAGCCGGACTTTGCGAAAAACGAGGCAAGTCAGGCGGCATGGCTCGATTTTCGTCACGGCAGTCAGAATACCATGGACATGTTGTTTGCGGATTCCAGCGTCCGGGCGATCAAATGGCAGTTTGCCAAGTCCTCCCTGACCGTTACGAACTGGGATACGCCCTGAACACTCGCTGCGTTGCGTCCCAGCTTTGCGGGCCTGATTCTCAGGATGCCGGTGGCGGGACTGATGTTTCTCTCACGGTGAGTTGCGCGGGCATGATCACGTCGGAAAGTATTCCACTGTTTTCGGTCGCTCCTTTCAGCAATAAGTCCGCCGCCGTTCTGCCAATCTTTTCAGGGTCAGAGTGAGCTCCGGTGATCTGCGGGTGTTCCTCCTCGCAAAGGCGCGTCGCGTCAATCGCCCCAACGCTGACCTGATCCGGCACGCGCCATCCGCGCTGCATCAGGCAGTTCAAAAAACCCCGAGCCATCGAGCCGTTGCCACAAACACAAGCTGTGGGAAAGCTTCGGGTCGAAATCTGGTCCAGCAATACTTCAGCCGCTTTCCAGCCCGCGAGCCTGTCGCCGTTCTCAACGTCCACAATGAACTTCCGGTTCAATTTGATGTCCTTGATCGCCAGCGCGTCCACAAGGCCGTTGAACCGCCGCCGGTTGTAATCCAGAAGTTTGTCGCCTCCAATCCATCCGAATTGACGATGCCCGAGTTCGGTCAGGTGTCCCACCAGCAATTCGATGGCCTGCCGCTCGTTGGGCATCACGGAATGACAAACTCCCGGATAACTGAACGAGATGGCGACCACATTCGATTGGGCCGCCCGGACGGTGTTCATGAATTCACGATCCACCTGCCCGAACACCGCCACGCCGCAAAGCTTTTGCTGCTTGAGAACCTGCTGGACGGAGCGCGGCTTGAGATCATCCTCGGACCCCAAAAAGACCGAGTGATAGCCCTGCGCCAGCAGCCCCTCGTGCAAACCGTGTTGGACGTGGCTGAAGAAATTGCTTTGCGTATGCAACCGCAGACCCGTTCTGAGTATGAAACCCACGCCTTTGGAAGTCACAATCTCGCCTCCCAATTTCATTCCCTTGGGCCGGTAACCGAGCTTGAGGGCATAATTCCAGATGCGTTCGTAGGACTCTGGGCTGATGTTTTCCCGTTTGCCGTTCAAAACCAGCGAAACCAGCGCCTGCGAGACGCCAAGGTCGCGCGCAATCCGCTGCTGGGAAATGCTCTCTCTCTGTTTCACGAGCAGATAATTAAGGCCGCGACCGTGGGAATGAAAGCACGATTTCGCCGCCCAACGCCGACCACACCGCCCTGGCACTGGTCGAAGGGCGGCGCACCCAAACGTACCCCGCGTCCATTTTCCGCTTGCAAGCCGGCCACAGACTTAATAATAATTAACCAATGAACAACCCAAGCGCCATCGTGGCCTTGACCGACTCGGAGGCGGCCGAATTTTTCCCCGGACCCATGTGGTCGGAATTGGAGAATTTGCTGCCCCATTACCGGCGCGTGCGGCTGCCGCTGGCCGATGTAGCCGAGTGGCAAAAGCTCTGGGCCGAGTCACCGGCGGAAATCTTGGTTTCAGCCTGGCAGACGCCGCCATTGAACGGCCCCATCAATCCCGTTGACCTGAAATCTCTTCGCTACGTCTGCTACCTGGCAGGGAGTGTTCGACGGCTGATTCCCCGGGACTTGCTTGCCAACGGACTTGTCGTAACCAACTGGGGAAACTCCATCGCCTCGACCGTCGCTGAATGTGCATTGATGCTCACGCTGATGGCAATGAGACGGGCCTCGTATTGGGCCATTGCCATGCATCGCGAACGACTTTGGAAAAGCGAATCCTCAATCACACAAAGCCTCATCGGCCGCAGAGTCGGACTGCATGGTTTCGGGGTCATCAGTCAAAGCCTCGTGCCGATGCTGCGCCCCTTTTCAAGTCAGATCCAAACCTACTCCCCTCGCGTTCCGGATTCGGAGCTGGCGAGGCTTGGCGTCGCTCGCGCAGCCTCGCTGGAAGCGCTGTTCTCGACGTCGGATGTCGTGGTTGAACTGGCGGCCGCCACACCGGAGAATTATCACCTCGTCAACGAATCTCATTTGCGGATGATCCCCGACGGCGGTGTTTTTGTGAACGTCGGACGCGGTTCGGTCGTGGACGAGTCGGCCCTGGTCCGGGTGGCGCGCGACGGAAAAATTCAAATTGCCCTCGACGTTTTCGAGCGGGAGCCACTGCCGGCGGACTCACCGTTGCGCGGTTTGCCGAACGTAACACTATTGCCGCACCTGGGCGGCCCCACGCGTGACCGGCGGCGCGATTCCGGCGCTCTGGCGCTGAAAAATCTCAAAGCCTTCCTTCAAAACAAGCCGCAGGAAGCCGTCGTTTCCCTGGACGTGTATGACCGATCCACTTGAGTCGCGCCTGTTCAGGCGTTGCTTCTCCACCCTGGGCTGCGTGGAACTTTCGTTTCCTGAAATCTTTTCGCTGGCGGGCGCGTTTCATATTCCGGGCATCGAATTGAGGGGCATCAGCGGTCGGATGGACATGCCACGTTACTGCGCCGAATCGGGCCTGACCCCGGAACGCATCCAATCCATCTGCCGGCAACATCAGACGCGACTGATTGTCGCCGGTTCATCGGTCAAACTGGTCGGCGCGACTGAAAACGACCGTGAGGAATTGCTGTCTTTCGGTGAGTGGGCCGAACAACTCGGCATTCCTTACGTGCGCGTTTTTGGTGGAGGAACGTGGGGAAAACCCCTGACGGACGAGCAATACTTGCACTCCGTTGAACTCGTCAATTGGTGGCGCTCCGAAAAAAAGACAAGACGCTGGGCGGTGGATTTGTTGCTGGAAACGCATGACGCCTTCTCCGCCTCCGAACCGTGCCTCAATCTGAACCAACGCCTCGACCAGCCGTTGGGCTTGATCTGGGACTCGCACCACACGTGGCGCATCGGCGGCGAATCACCGGAATTCACCTGGAAGCAGATCGGCGCGTTCGTGCGCCACGTTCAAGTAAAGGACAGCGTTGATCGTCCGTCGGCAAGACATCCCTACACTTACGTCCTGCCGGGAGACGGCCAGATGCCGTTGCGTGAAGTGATGGCACTCCTGGAGAAGGCGGGATTTGACGGGTTCGTTTCGCTCGAATGGGAGCGCCACTGGCATTCGTATCTCCCGCCACTGAACGACGCCCTGAGGAGATTGGCGGAACGCAACTGGTTTTGTGACGCAACAACTGCTTCATCACGAGTTGTGGCTGGTGCTGCCGCATCCATTCCGGCGGTGGCGGTTGCCACCGATTCCGCAGACTCATACTCGATGTGGCGGAACGCCGTTCAATCTCTGCTGCAACCGCTCGTCGCATTGATGCGGCCCGGCAAGGCGGATTTGCCATTGCTCGGCCAGGCCAGCAATCACGGGCC
>DAOLDN010000366.1:0-4221 GCA_035327385.1 Verrucomicrobiota bacterium
CCAAGGCGTGCCCTACGATATGATCGGCCAGAGTTATTATCCTTTCTGGCACGGCACGCTCGCCAATCTCACCCATTGCCTGACCAACACCGCGCAACGCTATGGAAAACCCGTCCTTGTCATGGAAACGGATTTTCCCTGGCAGTTTTCAACCAACGTCGTCGGCCTTCCCGCCAACACCAACGGCCAGGTGCAATTCGTCGTCGAACTCGCCAAGATCGTGAAAAACATTCCCAACAATCGCGGCGCAGGCATCGTCTGGTGGGGAACGGAATATCAACCCGTTTCCGGCGCCAACCAGGCGGGTTTCGGCAACCGTTCCTTCTTCAACGGCAGCGGCAACGTCCTTCCCGTCGCGGGCGCACTGGGCCAGACGGCCGCTCCAGTGGCATTGGGCGCCAGCATCACCAACAGCAACCTCAAAATCACATGGCCTTTGAGCGGCGCTGCCATGTCGCTCACGTCCTCCTCCTCCACCCACGCTTCCGAGGACTGGCTGCCCGTCACGAATTCCATCCAGAACACCGGGACAGTTTTCAGCGTCACAGTGCCAGTGGCCGACGAAAACGCGCGGTTCTACCGATTGGAAACCAACTGAACCGGCCCGGCACAACACCGACACCATCGTCCGCATGAAACCGCACCCGACCAACGCCGCCGAAAACAACGCCCGCGCGTTCACGTTGATCGAGTTGCTGGTCGTCATCGCCATCATCGCCATCCTTGCCGCGATGCTCCTGCCGGCGTTGACCGCCGCCAAGGAAAAGGCGCACCGCATCCAATGCGTCAACAACCAGCGCCAGATGGGCGTGACCGTTCGCATGTATGCCGACGACAACCAGGATTACCTCGCGTTCTGCAACTGGGACAACGGAACAGCCGTCGGCCCCGGCTGGCTGTACAATTCAACCAACGGAATTCCCGACCCCACAAAAGCTCCGTGGCTGGACAGTCCCTCCACTGCCTACGATTCCGGCCTCTGGTTCAAATACATGCCCTCGCCCAAATCCTACGTTTGCGCCGTGGACGTCCGCAGTTCCCATTACCGGCTGCGCGCCAACAAACTTTCCAGCTACATCATGAACGGCGCGCCACAGGGCTACACTCCCAACAACATCTACCTCTTTCGCACCGCAAAACTCAGCGCCGCGTGGAGTTCCCAGTGCATCCTCATGTGGGAACCGGATGAAAACAACAACGCCCCCGGCAATCCCGGCCCCATCACCTACAACGACGGCGCCAACACCCCGGACGCTTCGCGCGGCGAGGGCATCGGACGTCTCCACGACAAAAAAGGCGGACAGGTCCTGGCCGTGGACGGACACGTTGAATTCATGACGCGCGACCAGTTCCGGGCGGATTCACTCACGATTCCCGGACGCGGCCCCGGCCCCGGCGGCAAAACGCTGCTCTGGTGGAGTCCTTACAGCAACAACGGACATTGAGTTTCCCTTTCAAATGAGTTCAACCGATTCGCTTCACAATTTCCGCAATTCGATCTTCCGTCGCGCGGCGCTCGTCGTTTGCGTCGTCCTTGCCCTGCAAACGGCACGGACCGATTCCGCCGCCTCAAACAGCGACCATTCCTTTTGCGACAATTGGCGGTTCGTCCGCAACGACGCGCCCCAGGCGGCGACTGCGGATTTCAACGACGCCGATTGGGAATCCGTCACCCTGCCGCACACCGCGCGCATCGAATCGCTCGTGGCGGGACGCAACGCAATGCAGTGGCAGGGCATCTGTTGGTATCGCAAAACGTTCGTGCTGCCCGAATCCGCCCGGGGCAAACACATCATCCTCCGTTTCGAGGGCGCGATGAATGCCGCCGAAATCTGGATCAACGACAAAGCGGCGGGCACGTTCATGGGCGGCTATCTGCCTTACACGATGGATGTCTCCAAACTGCTCAAGCCCGGAGCAACCAATACCATCGCCGTCCGGCTCGACAACCGGGACAATCCCATCACCGGCCCAAAACCGCTCGTGGACCTCGACTTTAATCTCTACAGCGGCCTCTACCGCTGCGCGCGGCTCATCGTCAAAGACCCTCTCCACATCACCGATCCCCTGCTGGCCAACAAAATTGCCGGTGGCGGCGTGTTCGTGACTTTCCCCTCCGTGTCGGAAACGGAAGCCACCGTCAACGTGAGAACCCACGTCAGTAATTCAGGCGACGCAAAACGGTCCTTCACTCTCAAAACAACACTGCTGGACGCCGCCGGAAAAATTGTCGCCTCGATGGAATCCAAACCCGCCGATCTGGTTGCGGGCGCGGACACAGAAGTCGTGCAGGATTTGAAAGTCGCCGCTCCCAAATTGTGGTCACCGCAATCGCCCAATCTTTACACCGTGCGTTCAGAGGTGATTGACGACGGAAAAACCGTGGATACCGAACTGACGCGCATCGGCATCCGCCACATTGAACTCACCAAGGACGGCTTCCGCGTCAACGGCCAGAAAATGTTCCTGCGAGGCTGCAACCGCCATCAGGAACATCCCTACATCGGTTACGCCGTTTCCGACGACGCCCAGTACCGTGACGCGCGGCGCATCAAGGAAGCCGGGTTCGATTTCGTCCGGCTGTCGCATTACCCGCAATCGCCCGCATTCCTCGACGCGTGCGACGAATTGGGTATCGTGGTGATGAACGCCATCATGGGCTGGCAGTATTTCAACAAAACCGACCCCGCCTTTGCGGAATTGAAATACCAGGAGTGCCGCCAGTTGGTCCGGCGCGACCGCAATCATCCCAGCGTCGCGACGTGGGAGGTGTCGTTGAACGAAAGCGACATGCCAAAGGCGTTCATCAAACGCACTCACGAGATAGCTCACGAGGAATATCCCGGCGATCAATGCTTCACGGCAGGCTGGACGTTCGGTTACGATGTTTTCATCCAGGCACGGCAACACGGGGGCTGCAAGAAAATCACCGACCGCCCCTGCATGGTCAGCGAATACGGGGATTGGGAATACTTCGCCCAGAACGCCGGCCTCGAACAACATTTGTGGAAAGATTTGCAGCCGGCCGAACGCAACAGCCGCCAGTTGATCGGCCACGGCGAGGTGCGGCTGCTCCAGCAGGCAATGAATTTTCAGGAGGCCCACAACGACAACCGCAAGACCACTGCCTTCGCCGACGGCATCTGGGTGATGTTCGATTACAATCGCGGTTACGCCGAGGACATCGAAGCCTCCGGCATCATGGACATCTTCCGGCTGCCCAAATTCACGTACTGGTTCTTCCGAAGCCAGCGCGACGCCGGCGAAACCATCGCAGGAAAAACCTTCGAACCCATGGTCTTCATCGCCAATTACTGGACTCCCGAATCACCGCTGGAAGTCCGCGTCTTCAGCAACTGCGACGAGGTCGCGCTGTATCTCAACGACGAACTCGTCGAACGCCGCAAGCCCGACACCACGCGCGTCTCCACGCACCTCAATCATCCGCCGTTCACGTTCAAACTTGATCGCTTCGTCCCGGGCACGTTGCGGGCCGTCGGATTCACAAAAGGAGTTGAAACCGCCCGTCACGAACGCCGGACGCCCGGCAACGCGGAAACATTGCGCATGCGCTTCGACCTCAGCGGCAGGCCATTTTCGGCTGGTGGCAAGGACACGGTGTTCTGTTACGTCGAAACACTCGACGCGGCGGGCACCGTGTTGCCCTCTGCCGATGAACCGGTGCTCTTTGGGATGACAGGCGCGGCCCGATTGGTTGGACACAATCCCATCCTCAGTGAAGCCGGCACCGCAAGCATTCTCGTCGAAAGCGACCGGGCGAATCCCGATTGCGCCGTGTACGCGTTGAGCATCGTCCCGCAAGGGGAACAGGCGCGGATATTGTCCGCCGCGGCGCGACCGGACGGACGGAGTCCCGCGAACCACACCGTTCATTACACGACCGACGGCAGCGAGCCGACCGCAGCTTCGCCGGCTTACAACAATCCCATCCCGTTCCATTCAAAACTCCGCGCCGCAATCATCGTCAATGACCGAGTGATGGCCGTCGCCGATGCGCGGGATCATGCGCCCTCCACCCGCAACGGAGCGACAACGACAGCCAGCGTGCAAGGCAATTGAACCCGAATTCCGAAGCGGGCTGGCGTGTGGGCCAAGTCAAGTCGTAGCGCAAACTGGCAGTCTGCGGTGTCACGGGCTGGCAGCCTGCTTGCGGCCCGGCACTTTTTCAAACCGCTGCTCTCCGCAACCCGCCCCGCCGAT
>DAOLDN010000367.1:0-4218 GCA_035327385.1 Verrucomicrobiota bacterium
CCGGTGCGGCGGTTGGCACCAGCATGTAGAAGTTGGGCACGTAACCCGCCGTCAGTGCCGTGGAACGTATCGTAGTGGGCGAGGTGGAGGTGATTTCGATGACGATGGGTGTCTCGCCGGTGTCGTCAGTCAGTGGTATGAATTCGTAGCCTGCTGTCGCCCCGCTTTTTACAAAGCGACCGATCTTGGTCAGGTTTTGCGACGTGGTGGTGGCGTTGTCCACGAAATCGAGTTGTACGTTCAACGCGTTGCCGGACGAAATCCGCGCGTAAATGTTGAAGGTGCCGGTCGGGAAGGAACGTGTGTAGTTCAACCATTCGTTGATGGCGATGTTGCGTACCTCGTAATCCGGGATGCCGGCGGCCACGTACTGCGTGCGCACCAATGCGTCCGCGGACAGGAACGTGTCCACGTACTCTTCGCGGTCAACGGCCGGACCGAAGCGATAGACTTCGTTGGTTTCCGGGATGGCGATTGTCAGGACGCCGTTCAACTCGCTTTTGTCAATGTTGGTGACGCCGACGCGATCGAAGTAGCAGCCGTCCGTGCCTCCGCCGATGGTCTGGCAAAGGACAATGCTCGTAAAGAACTGGCCGCCATCGAAGTTAAAGTCCTCGGATTCCCAGGTGAAATTGGCGGAATCAAACGTGTCAATCTGTGTCTGACGCGCGCTGAAGCCTCCGTCGGCGGAGGTCGCGGAAGCCACAATGGTGAGAAAGGTGTTTTTAGGAAGCGAGTTATTGGTATAGGCGACGTTCCATTGGGTGCCGCCGTCGGTGATGACGGCCCCGCTGATGGCGTTTGATCCGTTGATCTTCAATTGAATGTTGCCCGTGCTGACGGCGCTGCCCGCGGCGGTTGTTTTGTCCACGGAAAACGACACCACCAGATTCGTCTGGAGCGACGCGCTTGGCGGGAGCAGGTTGCGGATTTTGGTCGGTTGCGGCAGGTGCAGCGACCAGGCCACTGCGGCTTCAAACAGGAAGAAGCTCGGTTCAATGATGATGCGACCCGGGATGGAGTCGTTCCACGGCAGATGCACCCAACGAGCCTTGTTGGTGGTGACGCCATCGTAGTTCGTGACGCCGACATCCACTCCAAGGATTGCGTAGCCGCCGTTGTAACCTGGCACGGTGGCAACGGGTGTCGCACCGCTGATTAGCGTGGCACCGCCCACGAAAGTCACGACTCCAACTCCGTCGGCGACGGGAGGATCATTGGGTGCGCTCGGATCGAACACATTCACCGATCCGGCGGACAATCCGGCGGCCAGTGGATGGCTGGGGTTGGTGATGATGATGTCGGTTGTGTTCTGCACCTGACCGCAATCCGCACCAGCGCCGCCATTGGCTGCGGCCGCATCCGCTCCGGAAGGATACGTGGCGGCAGCCAGACTGGGTGCAACGAACGAGCTTCGGCTGCTGTTGTAAAGGAATCCCTCCCAGTTGATGACTGGAATGGGGGAGTCCTTGAAGTTCGCGCCCACCGCTCCGGAACTGATGACTTCGTCAACGATGAGCAGTTGATAGCCATCTGCCTGGTAGGCGGCAGCGGTCAACGCGTTGCCGCTGATGGTTGTGTTCCAGACCGTGAGGTCATGGCCTTGCGCCTTTAGGATGTTGATGAACTTGGTTGTGTCTCGTTGGGACCCCGTTGTCACGAACAGGACCTTTGCCGCATGGGCTTTGAAACTCAGGCCCAGCAGGATGGCGGCGAGCAGCATCCATTGACAGAGACGGTTGAGGCCGGTTGTGGCGGACTGCATGGTTTTGGAGGTTTTTTTCATTGTGGTTTCTCGGTTGTGTCTGGTTAAAGCGGTTGTCACGTTTGAACGACTGAGCAGAGCTGGCTGCCATGCCGACTGACTGTTGCGTCAACCGGTGGCGTGCCAGTGGGGGGCTGCCGGCCGAAAAATTAAACATTGCGATTGCTCCGTGCTCGATTGTCGCCGATGTCAAGGCTGCCAATAATGCATGACGAGCCGGAACGAGTCCTGGTTCTTAATGCTGCCGTCGGCGTTCCAAAAGGATGAATCGAATGCCTGCGGCACCCGTTTTGAAGTCTGGAATACCACATGACCATCGGGGAACAGGGCGTTCAGGCCGGCAACGCTCCTGTCCCGGTGGGGCGCGGCAGCGGGGCTTTCAAGATTATGCACCAAGTCCGACGCAATGCTTTTTGAGGTGTTGACCTGACTTTGCTTCAGAGGCAGCAGATAGGCGTTTCGTCCCGAATCCTTGACGACGGCTACATCCTCATAAACGCCGCGACCGATGGCTTTCCTCTCGGTTTCCCGGGATTGAGGGAAGTAGCTGTAACCGGAGCGAACGATGCCTTTTTCATCCACGTATGCGCCGCCAAACGGCCATGTGGTTTTGGGAGCGTTTGGAGCGACGTTGTTGGGAGTCACGTAATAATCGTATGTCCAGCCTCCTCCGTGCTGCTTCCCACTGGGGCAGTAAAAGACATGCCCGTCGGGGATGGCCTTGATGTACCACAGCGCGCCCAAGTTGTGAGGCCCACCCCCGTCAACAAAGCTGCCGTCCGTGGCAATGCGGGCAAATTCGTAAGGATACCAGATGCTGCCGGTCAGTGAGAACTTGCACGTCGGGAAGAATCCAGTGTCGTTCGCATACATGATCATCCCGACTCCGATCTGCCGGAGGTTGCTCAGGCAGTTGACCCTCAACGCGCGTTCCTTGGCGCGGGCGAGGGCGGGCAGGAGCATTGCCGCAAGAATCGCGATGATGGCGATGACCACCAGCAATTCGATCAGCGTGAATCCTTTTCGGCTGTGAGCACGACAAGGTTTGGGCGTGGCCGTTGTTGTTTTCATAGGGTCTGGTTGAACAACTTATACGCCCGTGAAGCGCCACTGTGCATCTTGAGTTTCTGCAAAAAAAATTGAAAATCTTGCGTTTCGGCTTATGCGATTGGCAAGGTCGCCAAAGTCATGATTCCGAATGGCCGCCAAGTCCGACTCGGAATTGTTTCGGGGACATGCCCGTGGCCTGCTTGAACGCGACCCAGAAACTGTTTGGATTCTCGTAACCGCACATTTCGCCCACCCGTTCTGTTTTTGTCCCGGAGGAGGCGAGCAGTGATTTGGCGCGTTCGATGCGGACGCGGTGCAGTTCGTGGCCGGGAGGACGACCGATGTGTTCGACGAAGGCCTGATGGAAGCCGCGGCGCGACATTGCCGCGACGCGCGCCAGATCGTCCACGCCGATGGGTTCGTGAAAATGTTCCCACATGTAACGCAGCGCGCGCGCGATGCCGTCGTGGTTGACGGCGAGAATGTCGCTGCTTTTTCTGGCGACCAGGCCCGTGGGCTGGATGCGAATGGGTTCCTTGGGCGGCGACTTGCCCCGCATCAGATCATCCAGCAATTCCGCGCCGCGATAGCCCACGGTTTCCAGATTCGTGTCCACGCTGGAAATGGGGGTGCGCATCGCCTCAACGGCCAGCAACGCGTTGTCCATGCCGATGATGCTGACTTCCTCCGGCACGCGCAGTCCTGCAGCCTCGCACGATTCCAGAACATCCAGTGCGCGACCATCGGAGGCGGCAAACACCGCCAGCGGCTTTGGCGACTGTTTCAATCGGGCGGAGAGCCAGTCGCGTTTGCGTTTCCATTGCAGTTTTCCCGCCGTGAACGCGGGCGAACGATGCCAGCGCAGCCAGATGCAACCGTAACCCGCCGCCTCGATGGCGTTGACAAACCCCTTGCCGTTCTCCTCAAACGCCCAGTTCTCGACGTCACTGTAATAAAGAAAGTGCGTGAAGCCGCGCGCCAGATAATGGTCGGCGACGATGTGCGCGCAACGGGCGTGGTCCACCAGCACGCGCGGAAATTTCAATTGAGGGCGGCGGAAACTGAAATCCACCGTGGGTTTCCCGGCCTGCACCACAAATTCCGCAAGGTCGTCTCCCGCGCCGAGCCACGCGAGAATGCCGTCACCTTCCCAGCCCCAAGGGATGACTTTTTCGCGCGCGAGGTCCTCGGACAGATGCCAGTGATGTTCCTGCGCGTATTTTTCAATCCCGCGATGCAGCCGGTGATCGTACCAGCCGAGCACGAGCAGGACGCGGCGCGAAGTCTTTGACATGCGGCAACAATGCTGTGTGCGGCATCGGTTTTCAAGCCCATCACGCCCGGTCACCAGGGCTGACGCATACGAAAGATTTCGTGAAATAAGTATGTACTTTGTATTTACA
>DAOLDN010000368.1:0-4208 GCA_035327385.1 Verrucomicrobiota bacterium
AAATCACCGAACTGGCTGACCGCGAAATGAAATCGCCCGGCGGTGGCAAGGCGCTGCTGTTCGAGAAACCCACCGTCAACGGCGTGGTTTCGCCCTTTCCCGTCGCCATCAACACGATGGGCTCGCACAAACGCATGGCCATGAGCATGGGTGCGAATTCCGTCGAGGAGGCCGCCAACGAACTCGGCTCGTTGATGAAAGCGAAGCCGCCAACTTCCTTGCGTGAAGCTTTGAAGTTGCTTGGTCAGGCGTTTGAACTGCGCCACGCAAAACCGAAGATCGTCAAAGATGGCCCGTGCAAGGAAGTGGTGCTTCGCATGGACGAAAGTCGAAAGTCGAAAGTCGAAAGCTGGCCCAAAGCGCCGAGCGTCAACAATCCTTCGACCTTCGACCCTCGACCCTCGACCCTGGCCAATTTGCCCATCCTGAAATGCTGGCCGCTCGACGGCGGTCGCTTCATCACGCTCCCCTGCGTCGTCACCAAAGATCCGGACACCGGCGAGCGCAACGTTGGCATGTATCGCATCCAGATTTATGACGACAAAACCACCGGCATGCACTGGCAGCTTCAGAAAGTTGGCGCGCGCCACGGACGCCGCTATTACGAGACCGGCACGCGCATGCCCGTCAGCATTTTCATCGGCGGCGATCCGATGTTTCCCTTCGCCGCCACCGCGCCGTTGCCCGATGGCCTGGATGAATTCCTTCTGGCCGGCTACCTCCGCAAGAAATCCGTCGAGCTGGTGAAGTGCGAGACCAACGACCTCGAAGTCCCGGCCAACGCCGACTTCGTCATCGAAGGCTACGTTGACCCGACCGAGCCGCTGCGCGACGAAGGCCCGTTCGGCGATCACACCGGCTATTACACGTTGCCCGAGCCGTATCCCGTCTTCCACGTCACCGCCATCACCCACCGCAAGGACGCCGTCTATCCCGCCACCATCGTCGGCATCCCGCCGATGGAAGATTTCTACATGGGCGGCGCGTCCGTGAAACTCTTCCTGCCCATCTTCAAGATGAACTTCCCCGAAATCGTGGACATCTCGTTGCCGGCGGAAGGCGTCTTCCACAACCTCGTTTTCGTGAGCATCCGCAAGACCTACCCGATGCAAGCCTACAAAATCATGCACGGCCTCTGGGGCATGGGGCAGATGATGTTCACCAAATACATCGTAGTGGTGGACGACGACGTGGACGTGCATAACACCAGCGAAGTCCTCTTTCGCCTCTGCGCCAACACCGATCCGCAACGCGATTCAATATTCACGAAAGGACCAGCAGATGTTTTGGATCATGCAACCTCGGAGATCGCGATGGGAACGAAGCTGGGCATTGACGCCACGCGCAAACTCGCCGGTGAAGGATTCAAAAGGCCGTGGCCGCCGCTAATCAAAATGGATGAAGCCGTGCGAAAGAAAATTGATGCGCTCTACACGAAATGAAACGGGGAGCACACGCGCCCTCGCGTGTCGGTTTCGACGCCCTCGTCGAAACCGTTTTCGCGCGACGCCCGATTCGGTCAGCGAGGGCGCTGACCGATGCACGCGAGGCGCGTGCGCTCCCCACTGCGCCAACACCAATCCGCAACGCGACAGCATCTTCACCAAAGGCCCGTCCGACGTGCTCGACCACGCCACGAGCGAAATCGCCAGCGGCAGCAAACTCGGCATTGATGCGACGAAGAAAATTCCGGGCGAAGGCTTCAAACGCCCCTGGCCGCCGCTCATCAAGATGGATGAAAGCGTGAAGGCGAAGGTGGAGAAATTGTTCGGCGCGTAACATCGGCGCGCAAAGGAATCCCATGAGATTCGTAGGCGTGATAAACGGTGACGGCAACGCGGTCTGAGAATCCCAACGGGATTCCGTCCTCCAGCCCAAGGTTGCGAGGCACGAGCTACCTTGGGTCACGATTCGCAATTAATTTCAACCGCAAGGCGGTTGTGGCTCAAGGCGTCCAGAACATGAATCCGCGTTCGCCGGGATGTGCGGCCTTGTCGTTGTGTCGCCATTCGATTTCAGCTTTCACCGGAACTTTCAAATGGATAGCCAACCGTAACGCATATTCCCACGCGTGCCCCGCGTCCACGCCCTGAATCGAAACGCCGATTTCCGGAACA
Source organism: Verrucomicrobiota bacterium (assembly GCA_035327385.1). Classification (GTDB taxonomy): domain Bacteria; phylum Verrucomicrobiota; class Verrucomicrobiia; order Limisphaerales; family JADLHS01; genus DAOLDN01. The sequence goes on from DAOLDN010000368.1 coordinate 2,118, forward strand.
AACCGATAGCCTTCGTCTGAATATGCGCCCTTCCTAATTTGGGCGCGCGTCATCTTGCGCAGTTCTTCAAAGCCTCCCGCCTTCTTGAGGGCGTAAACGTGAGCGATTCGCAGCAGGTCGTTCCAGTTGGAGAACGAGGTCGAGCCAAATTCTCCACGAACCCGAGTGTGAAACAGACTTGGCGGACGCTTCGCGTCGAATTGCCGGACACCGTTGGGAATTGTGGGGACGTGGTTCACGCCAGCTGACTTTGATTCAGGTTTGCCGTTCTTCTGTTGGTTGTGCTGCTCGTAAAAGTCAGCCCATCTCTCGATGACACTCACCGGAGTGTCGACGAATGGCGTTGCGTGTTGTTGGAGACGCTTCAGGAGCGGTTCTGGAATTTCAATTTGCATGGCCGCATCCTAGCGATATCGGTGCAATGCGTCAATATGTATTTCTATATTTCTGTATAAACATGATCGGGCCTTGCTTTTGCCACAACGCCGGTGGCGTTGTTTCGCTTCAAACACACTGTCTCCCAAGGTAGGCGTTTTACGCCAACCTTGGGCTGGAGGACGCAATCCCCTTGGGATTGTCCGAGGAGTTTTTGCCCGAAGCCTCACGCCATCGTGCATCACCCCCGTCGTGCCGCTTCGATTTTGGCGACGTCGATCTTGCCCATGTCCATCATCGCAGCGAAGGCGCGTTTGGCTTCAGCGCCGCCGGCCGCGAGCGCGTCCATCAACACGCGCGGCGTGATTTGCCAGGAGATGCCCCAGCGGTCTTTGCGCCATGGCATTCCTGCACACCGAAACAGACGAGAATGATCTGACTTATTTCCTGATCCACCAGGCGGAGATCATCAGGCGCGCGCTGAAGGAACTTCATGACTACGTTGCACGCAAATCTTCCGAGACGCGCGCCTGTCTGGATGCGCTGCAAAAGCATCCCGAGCTGAACCATCGCCAGCAATCCGTCATTTCCCACGCCTTGCGCCATCCCGGGTTCGTTTACAACATTGCCGGACATGGCGCGCGCCACGCCGTTGTTTATCAGACGGCGAGGACAGACTTGTTGAGCCTCGCCAAAATGAAGTTGCTCGAACAACGAAAAGCCGGAAGGGTTTTGGTGTTTATTGCGCCAAAAGATTTGGAATCACGCTTGCGATCCAAAGGCAAGTGACCCGTCGGCCCAAACGCTCGCGTTCTTATCAACCGCAGCGGGCGGTCTTGATTCTGGCGATGTTGGCATTGAGTAAAACCTCCGTGAGTGGAACTAAAGTTCCAGTGATGGCGGTGGGGGGACTGTTGTATTGTTGCGGTCAGCGAATCATGAAACTGACATTGCGACCCGGAAAACCTGAAGACGCCAAACCTTGCGGTGAGATTTGTTTTAACGCGTTCACAGCAATTTCGCGCCATCACAATTTCCCGCCGGATTTTCCATCGGCGGAGGTAGCGGCGGGGCTTTTGAGCTGGATGCTGTCGCTCCCGGACATCTATTCGGTGGTTGCCGAGACCGACGGGAAGATCATCGGCAGCAATTTCCTGTGGGAATGGGACGCGATTGCCGGTGTTGGACCGATCACGATCGATCCGGCGGTTCAGAACGGTGGCGTCGGTCGCAAGCTCATGGAGAATGTGCTGGAACGCGCCGGGCAAAAGAAATTCGCCGGCGTACGGTTGGTGCAGGCGGCCTACCACAACCGTTCGCTGTCCCTATACACGAGTCTGGGGTTCGATGTCCGCGAACCGCTCGCCAACATCCAGGGCACACCGCTCAAGAAGCAGATCGCCGGTTTTCCGGTCCGTCCGGCGACCGGAGACGACGTCGAAGCGTGCTCCCGGTTGTGCCGTCAAATTCACGGGCATGACCGGCGAAACGAACTGCGCAGCGCGATCCAACAGAAGACGGCGACGGTGGTCGAGCGCGGCGGACGCATCACGGGTTTCGCGACCGCCATCGGCTTTTTCGGTCACGCGGTTGCGGAGGGCAATGACGATTTGAAGGCGCTGATTGCAGCGGCTGGTGAAATCGGCGGTCCCGGCTTCCTGCTGCCCACCCGCAATGGCGGCGTTTTCCGTTGGGGGCTGGGTCTGGGGTTGCGCG
>DAOLDN010000369.1:0-4176 GCA_035327385.1 Verrucomicrobiota bacterium
GATCATCGTGGACACCTACGGCGGCATGGGCCGTCACGGCGGTGGCGCGTTCCCCGGCAAGGACCCCTCCAAAGTGGACCGCAGCGCCGCTTACATGGGTCGCTGGGTGGCCAAGAACATCGTTGCGGCCAAGCTCGCCTCGAAGTGCGAAGTTCAATTTGCTTACGCCATCGGCCATCCCAAGCCGGTAAGCGTCCACATTGACACGTTCGGCACGGGCACAGTTTCCGATGCGCGCATCCTGAAGGCGGTGCTCAAGGTGTTCAGTTTCAAACCCGCCGACATCGTGGCGCAACTGAACCTGCTTCGCCCGATCTATTCCAAGACGACGAACTACGGCCACTTCGGCAAAAAAGACAAAGACATCACCTGGGAAAAGACCGACAAGGTCGCCGCTCTGCAAAAGGCGCTGTGACTCCGGCTATCAACTATCAACCATCCACTATCAACTGATATGGCCACGATTAAATTAACACCTGCCCGCCGCACCGTCGTCAAAACCAACGGCAACGGCAAACCCGCCGCCGTCCTCGCTGAAGTCAGCAAGACGTTCGCGCAATACGCCTCGCAAACTCCGCGCGGCAAGGACTACATCGTCCGCGACATTTCGCTCGCCGAGTGGGGACGCAAGGAAATCGCCATCGCCGAGCACGAAATGCCCGGCCTCATCTCCGTGCGCGAGAAGTATGCGAAGCAAAAGCCCCTCAAGGGCGTGCGCGTCACAGGCTCGCTGCACATGACCATCCAGACCGCCGTTCTCATCGAGACGCTCGTCGCCCTCGGCGCGAACGTCCGCTGGGCTTCGTGCAACATCTTCTCCACACAGGATCACGCCGCAGCCGCCATCGCTGCGACCGGCACGCCGGTGTTTGCGTGGAAGGGCGAGACGCTGGAGGAATACTGGGAACTCACGCTCAAGGCCATCCTGTTCCCCGGCGACAAAGGTCCCGAACTCGTCGTGGATGACGGCGGCGACGTGACATTGCTCATCCACAAAGGTTACGAGCTGGAAAACGGCTCCAAGTGGGCCTACGAAACCAAGGGCGACAGCCACGAAGTTTCTGTCGTGAAAGCCCTGCTCCGACGCATCGCGAAACAGAAGCCCGGCCTCTGGACCAAGATCGTGAAGGATTGGCGCGGCGTTTCTGAAGAGACGACCACTGGCGTTCACCGCCTCTATCAGATGAAGGAAGCCGGCAAATTGCTCGTGCCTGCCATCAACGTCAACGACTCCGTCACCAAATCCAAATTCGACAACCTCTACGGCTGCCGTGAATCACTCGCCGACGGCATCAAGCGCGCCACCGACGTCATGCTCGCCGGCAAGGTCGCCGTCGTTTGCGGCTACGGCGATGTCGGCAAAGGCTGCGCCCATTCGCTCCGCGCCTACGGCTCGCGCGTTGTGGTCACCGAGATCGACCCCATCAACGCACTGCAAGCCGCGATGGAAGGTTTCGAAGTCAACACCGTCGAAAGCACGCTTGGCGTCGGCGACATCTACGTCACCACCACCGGCAACTGCGATATCATCACCGCCGAGCACATCCTCGCGATGAAAGACCAGGCCATCGTCTGCAACATCGGCCACTTCGACAACGAGATCCAGGTGGACAAGCTCAAGAAGGTCAAAGGCGTGCGTATTGAGAACATCAAGCCGCAATACGACCGCTATTATCTGCCCGGCAACAAGAGCATTTACATGCTCGCTGAAGGCCGCCTCGTCAACCTCGGTTGCGCCACGGGCCATCCGAGCTTCGTGATGAGCAACAGCTTCACGAACCAGACCCTCGCGCAGATTGATCTCTGGGCGAACAAGGACAAATACGAAAAGACCGTCTATCGTCTGCCCAAGAAACTCGACGAAGAAGTCGCCCGCCTGCACCTGGAAAAAATCGGCGTCGTGCTGACCAAGTTGACCAAGGCTCAAGCCGAATACCTCGGCGTGCCGCAGGACGGCCCCTACAAGCCCGAGCACTATCGCTACTAAATTGGTAGGGCTGCGCTGCTGCGCAGCCAAAAGATTCGGGCGGCGTAGCAGCGCCGCCCTACCACAAAAAAGGCGAATGGAGAAATCCGTTCGCTTTTTTCGTGGACTTTTCAAATAATCCCGTCCCAGACACAATGGGGGGCATGAAACCAACCTCAAGGGCCGCAAAACAGTTTCAGGGGTTGGACCGTATTTGTCCATGCGGTTGGAGTAAGCTCGCCCAGCAAACATGGAATATCACGACATCAATTTGCTGCTGAAGTTGCCGACGCTTCAGTTGTTGCGGGCGCAGAACGCGCCGATGTTGTTGGGTTTTCTTCACCAGACTTTCAAGCGCGAGCACAAGGTTGTCATCCCGGAAGGACAACTTCGCGCCTCGCTGACAACCTATTTGGATGAGTTGCGCGAGAGTGACCCGCTGGCCTACCCCAAGACTGCCGCCGAATACCTTGCGGATTGGTGCAGTGAGTCTCACGGATTTCTTCGCCGCTACTATGGCAGCGATGCCAGCGAGCCGCAGTTTGAACTGACCATCGGTTCGGAAAAGGCGCTGCTCTGGCTGGAATCGCTTCAAGAGGCGCGCTTCGTCGGCACAGAGTCGCGCTTGGAGAGCATCTTCACCGGTCTCGATGAAATCTTGAAGTTTGCCTCCGCTGATCCTGACGAACGCATTCGCCGGTTGGAAAAGGAGGCTGACGAAATCCGCGCGGAGATCGACCGCATCCGGGCCACTGGCGCGGTCGCATCGTTCTCGCCCGTGCAGATCAACGAACGCTACGCCCAGATTCTCGGGACTGCCCGTGAGTTATTGAGCGATTTCCGGCAGGTCGAAGAGAACTTTAAGCGCGTCGCCCGCGAGATTGCCGAACGGCAGACCCAGCCTGGCGTCACAAAGGGAGCGATTGTCGGCCACCTGCTGGATTCGCACGATGCGTTGCGTGAATCCGAACAAGGCCAGAGCTTCTTTGCCTTCTGGAATCTACTGCTCTCGACCGACCGACAACAGCAATTTCAGGAGCAGATGGATCAGGTGGTTGGGTTGGAAGCTTTGAACGCAGATCATCGCGGCAACCACCTTCTTCGTCGCCTCATTTCCAACTTGCTGCGCGAGGGTGAGAAGGTTGTAGAGTCGCACCAACGAATGTCCACGAACCTGCGCCGGGTTTTAGACACCGCCCACTTGAATGAGCGGCGGCAGGTTGGCGAACTGTTGCAAGCGATTCGCAACACCGCGCTCAAGCTCCGAGACAATCCGCCGACCGATGAAGACTTCTTCCATGTCGAGGACTTCCCGGAAATATTTTCTGCGATGAGCCGGCCACTTTGGCAAGCGCCCGCGTCGGTCACACTTTCGGGCGGCATTGAGAACGACGATGGGGAACTCGGCCTCGACGAGTTGCGTGGCTTCCGCAACCTGCCCCAAATCCGGTTGGAAGAATTGCGGCGCAACGTCGCCGCATGTCTGGAACGCGAGCCGACGGTCACGTTGCAGCAGGTTCTGGATTTCTCTCCGCCGCGACACGGCATGATGGAAGTGGCGGGATACGTCATCGTGGCGGCCAGCGACCCGCATCACTACGTCGGCGACGACACGCAGGTATTAGAGTTGCCGCCACCCAGCCGTCAGCGCTGGCGTGTGCCCCGCGTTCTCTTTTGCAAGGCATCATGAGCAACACCACTTCCAGTTTTCCAGCCGCCGCCTTTGTGAAGGCGAAATTGTTGCGTGAGCCTATTTACCGCGAGGACGGCGACTCGTGGCTAACGGTTTATGGTCCGCAGCGACCGGAGATTGCCCACTACTTCCGGCAGATCGGGCAGGAACTCATTGTGGACGAAGGCGAAGGTTATGCCTTCATCCGCCAATTGGAGATCGAGGGCGAGGAGCGCATCCCGCGCCTGATTCAACGTCGTCCTTTGAGCTATCTCGCCACGCTCCTGTTGGCGGCATTGCGCGAGGAGTTTCTCCGGTTCGATTCCGCAGCGGGCGATTCAACACGACTAGTGAAGACCCGCGACGAACTGCGAAACCTCGTGGCCGACTTTCTTCCCGAAACGACGAACCAAGTGCGCGATGCAGGGAAAGTGGACGCCGCCATCGCCCGCCTTGTCGAGCTAGGTTTCGTGCGGCAACTCGGCGCGGCCGAGCGCGACACGTTCACGCCCGCGATCCTCGCCGAGCACATGGCGGA